>CAYYBK010000128.1:0-5974 GCA_964470015.1 uncultured Syntrophales bacterium | reverse complement strand
AGGCCGCCTTGCGATTGAAAGTTTATGCGGAAAAAGCGGAGCAGGAAGGATACAGGCAGATAGCCCGCCTTTTCCGGGTGATTGCTTTTTCGGAAGAAATTCACGGCTCCCGCGCGCTGCGGGTGCTGAAAGAAATAAAAAGTACGGAGGAAAATCTGGCGGCCAGTTTTGAGTCGGAAACAAGAGTTGCCGAAGTTGCCTATGATCAGTTCGTGAAATCGGCCGAGGCGGCCGGAGACAAGACTGCTGTTCTCCATTTCAGCCAGAGCAGAGATGTTGAAGAGACTCATGCCAAACTCTATAAACAGGCCATGGCGCACTTTATGGAGGAACGAGAAACAACCTATTATGTATGTAAAGTATGCGGGTATGTTTCCGACGGTGTTCTTCCCGATGAATGTCCTGTCTGCAACGCCCGGAAGGAACAGTTTGTAGAATTAAACCAGTAGCGCCCTGCATGCCGGATTGTCCAAGGCATGAAAACCGGAGATTAGATATGAATGTCCGCTGCATTCTTGCAATTGTTTTGCTGCTTATGGGCATCTTTGTCCCCCGGCATGCCGTCAGCGCGGAAAAGCCGCTTTGGGAATTGGGCATCGGCGCGGCGCTCCTTTATATGCCTGATTATCGCGGCTCGGATGAAGGCCGGCTGTATCTCCTGCCTTATCCTTATGTCGTATACCGCGGCGGGATATTGCAAGTCGATAATCAGCGCATTTCCGGACAGATTTTTAAAACGGACAGAGTGCTTCTGGATATAAGCGCATTCGGCTCCGTGCCGGTCCGGAGCTCCGACAATGCCGCGCGTGCCGGAATGCCGGATCTGGACCCGACTTTTGAATTGGGGCCGGCGTTGAAAGTGATTCTTGCGGATAGCAGGGAAAACAATTACAAATTAAGCCTGTCCATGCCTCTGCGGGCTTTTTTTTCCACCGATTTTTCCTCCGTCCGCCGGGAAGGCTGGATATTCAGCCCACGGCTGAATTTGGAAAAGAATGATGTAATCCCGCAAACGGGGCTGAATTTGGGCATATCCGCGGGACCGATGTTTACCGATAGCTCTTACAATGATTATTTCTATGCAGTGGAGCCTGCTTACGCCAAGGCGGCCAGACCGGCATACGGTTCCGGTGGTGGCTACGGCGGCTCGACCATCACGATCGGTTTGAGCAAACCGTACAAGCGGCTTGTCCTAAATGCCTTTGCCAGTGCCGATTTTCTCGACGGTGCGGTTTTTGAGGACAGTCCACTGGTGAAAACAAAAACTTCTTTCATGGGCGGATTCTATGTTTCCTGGATTTTTTTCCAGTCAGCTGAAAAAGCGATTTCGGATAGATAAACTTGTTTCAGACGCAAAAAAACCAGGGATATGCTTAATTCTTTTTGTTAAGGTGCGGCAGTGATTGTGATTATAATGCGCTGGCTAGTCATAACAGTGGCCATTTTGCTGTCTTCGGTGCTGATCCCCGGAATCAGGGTTGATTCACTGCCTACCGTGCTGGTTGCCGCCGGTCTTTTGGGATTGATCAATGTTTTTATCAAACCGGTGCTGATCATTCTTACCCTTCCGTTGAATATATTGACGCTGGGGCTGTTTACTTTTTGTATCAATGCCTTTCTGCTCAAGCTCGTAGCCAATTTTGTCAACGGTTTTGATGTAGATAGTTTCGTTGCCGCGTTGCTTGGAGCGGTGGTTATTAGCATCGTTAATGGCCTTGCCAATCGTTTTATTGTTGTTCGGACAAAAGGCCGGCCGGCCAATCGGGACAAATCTGATTACATTGACCTGGAACACAAAGGTGACGGCAAATGGGAATAGAGGCGACGCTCAACTTGACTCCGGCCATGAAACAGTACGTGGAGATCAAGGAAAAATATCCCGACTGCATCTTGCTTTACCGGATGGGCGATTTTTACGAGTTGTTTTTTGAAGACGCCGTTCTTGTAGCGCCGCTGCTGGAAATTACTTTGACCTCCCGCAATAAAGGAAAGGAAGACAGCGTGCCGCTGTGCGGCTTTCCTTACCACGCTGCTTCTTCCTATATCAGCAGGCTGGTGGAGAAGGGGTATAAGGTTGCCGTCTGCGAGCAGGTGGAAGATCCCAAAAAAGCAAAAGGAATCGTGAAAAGAGAAGTAATCCGGGTGATTACTCCCGGGCTGCTGCTGGATCCGGAAAACCTGCAAGCGGGGGAAAACAACTTCCTTGCCGGCCTTTCCTTTAACTAGAATAAATACGGCTTCGCTTTCGTGGATATTTCAACGGGGGAATTTCAAATCAGCGAATTTCCCGGTCGGGAGGCTTTTCTGGCGGCACTGGCGGGATTGGAATGCAAAGAGTTGATTATCGATAAGAGTTTCCCGGACAAAATTTTGCTGAAGAATCTGGAACTGCGGTGGCCGGCAGGTCGTATTAATTATCTCAACGGAGATTATTTCCAGTCTGAGCGGGCGCAGACACTGCTTGCGGATATTTTCTTGCCGGATGTGCTGGCCGGTGCGAAAATAGAATCTCATCCGGCGGCCTCATCCGCCGCCGGCGCCGTTTTGCGCTATATCGCTGAAACACAAAAAGTTCAGCCGCGGCATATTAACAACATCAAATGGTACTTAACGGAGAATTATCTTGTCATCGATGAGACGGCGCGCCGCAATCTGGAGCTTTTTACAACAAATTACGGCAACTCTAAAGCCGGTTCTCTTTTTTCTCTGCTTGATGAAACGCTGACGCCCATGGGCACCAGGTGCCTGCGCTGGTGGCTCAATTACCCGCTTGTGGATGTGCAAAAAATCAGAGCCCGGCTTGCCGCCGTGGCGGAGATTAAGGACAGCCATTTTTTACGGGCAAATTTGCGTAAAATAATGTCGCGTATTTACGATCTGGAACGTTTGGCCGGACGTGTTGCCTTACGGGTGGCCAATCCCCGTGATCTTGTGGCGCTGAAATTATCGCTTATGGCCATTCCCGAATTAAAAACAATGCTGCTGGATTTTACTTCGCCGGAGCTTGCCGCTATCCGGGAAAATCTCAACGCTATGCCCGACGTGGCAAATTTGATTGCGCAGGCGATCGCCGACGATCCGCCACAAAGCATCCAGGAAGGCGGTTTTATCAGAGCCGGTTTTGATGAAGAACTCGATAAAATCAAATCCGTCAGCCGTGACGCCAAAAAATGGATTGCCGCGCTGGAATTGCAGGAGAGACAAAAAACGGGCATTAATACTCTGCGGATCGGGTTCAACAGTGTTTTCGGTTATTATATCGAGGTCACAAAAGCAAATGCCGCCTTGGTCCCGGACTCATATGTCCGCAAACAGACGCTGGTTAATGCGGAACGCTATATAAATCAGGAGCTCAAGGAATTCGAGCAGACCGTTTTAAATGCGGAAGAGAAAATACGCGAAAGAGAATATGAGCTTTTTCTCGGATTGCGCGACGACATTGCCCGGCACATAAACGGGATACAAATAAATTCCTCTTTGTTAGCCGGGCTTGATGCGCTGATGGCTCTGGCCGAGGTTGCGGAAAAATATCACTATACCTGTCCCGAAGTCGACGATGAAGATGCCTTGATAATCCGGGAGGGAAGGCATCCGGTGGTGGAGGCCGCGCTGAAAAAAGAGAGCTTTGTCCCGAACGACGCCCTAATGGATACGAATGACAACAGGCTGCTGATTATCACCGGCCCGAATATGGCTGGCAAATCAACCTATATCCGGCAGGTGGCGCTGATCGTGCTTTTGGCGCAGATCGGCAGTTTTGTTCCCGCCGCCAAGGCGAAAATCGGCATTGTCGATAAAATATTCACCCGCATCGGTGCCTCGGATAATCTGGCGCGCGGTCAAAGCACATTTATGGTGGAAATGACGGAGATGGCGGAAATACTGAAAAACGCCACGACGCGCAGCCTGGTGATTCTGGATGAGGTGGGCAGAGGCACATCGACGTTCGACGGGCTCAGCATCGCCTGGGCGGTGGCCGAATATATCCATGATTTTAACGGAGGAGGCATCCGGACGCTTTTTGCCACTCACTATCATCAATTAACCGATCTGGCGGCGACGAAAAAAGGCGTGCGAAACTACAATATCGCCGTCAAGGAGTGGGGGGAAAAAATAATTTTCCTGCGCAAGATTGTGGAGGGAGGCGCCAGCCGCAGTTACGGCATCGAAGTGGCAAGGATCGCCGGTGTGCCGCCGGCGGTTATTTCCCGGGCCAAGGAAATTTTGCTGAACCTGGAAAAAGGGGAATTTGACGAAATCGGCATGCCCCGGATCGCGCGTGGCACCAATGCCGTTAAAAGCAGTCAGCCGCAATTGAGCCTTTTTATGGACGGCGCAGATGAGATTATCAGCGAATTGAAGGACATGGATATTTCTTCTCTTACTCCGCTTGAGGCCTTGAACAAACTTGATGAGCTGAAAAAAAAGCTGTGAGCCCGGTGCGGCAAAAATGTGTTAAATATAAGTATGCCGCATCCTGGCTTGATAATTGTTTACAATCGCGGAAATAACGTAACGCCAGACGCTGAAAAATCGGAGATTTCTTTGAAAAAAATCAGAATCAGACCCGGCAGGACAGCTATCGTCGTCAGCCTGGTTGCCGAGATATGCATGCTGATTTTCGGTGCCGTTTTCCTTTATGAAGTTCATGCGGAGCAAACGGCGCCCCTAGCCGTCTATGTTTTTTTTGCACTATGGTTTCTGGTTGTGAGCGCATTGATTGTTTTTTCAGTGCGTATCCTGCTGGTCAAGTCTCAGTCACCGGAAATGATTGTCGATAATGAGGATGAGCATAAGTAATGAAAAAACTCTTTTATCCAATTAAAACGGTCTTGTTAACAATTTGGCTTGTCTATCCCGTCTCATTGCTGGCGCAGGAGCACCCGGGGCTATTTGTGCAACTGGGGGTCATCGCCGCTTTGATGTCAAAGCCGCCGCTTTTTCGGCAGACGGTTAATATCTGGTGACCGGGAGCGATGATAAAACGGTTAAACTATGGGAATAAAGGCACCAATGCCTGCAAGTCCGGTGCTGTGTTCGCTGCTTTCCGTGGTTTTGAAGACAGAAAAGCTCTGGCACGGCTTTCCCGTTCGGCGGGCGCCCGGACAGACAAAAACTGAAAAATGCGGGATACGGAAGAAGCCGGACGCAGCGAAGCAGCAGGATGAAGAACGGCCGGCGGTTTTTATTGTAAAGCTTTGCCACGTGGAGGTAATTTTTTTGTGCATAGACGGAAAAAACGCGCATTAATCTGGTTTTTTATCGTCCTGGTCATCGGCGGTGTGGTCGTCTATGCGCCGTATTTTCTACTTTACTCTTCCGCCTATCAGAAAACTGACGCCATCGTTCTTTTCCTTGGCCCTGATTTCAGTGCCCGCCAGAAGGAGGCTTATAAATTGATTGATGAAGGAATGGCCGAATATCTCATTATTCCGGCGTACCGCAAAATATACCGGGTATATGACGAAGGAGCTGTAAAGCATTTTTCGGCGAATCTATTTGCGCATACTTCCCTCAAGAAAAAAAATTTTCTTCCGCCTTTCTATGAAGACACGCATATTGAAACTATAGAAGCAAAGAAAATGATGGCTGATCTGGGACTCCGCTCCGTCATCTTTGTGAGTTCGCCCTATCACATGCGCCGGATTAAATTAATCGCGGCGAAAGTTTTCGGCGCCGATAAAGACAATCTGTATTTCGTTCCGACGAGTTTCGAAAAAGCATCGGCCAAGTTCTGGCGGCTCTCCGGAGCCGAATGGAAAAAAGTCGGCTGGGAATATGTGAAGATGCTGTGGTTTTGCCTTTACACTCTCTGGGGCCGATGAAATATACCGGCCCATAAAGCAAAACCCCCTGCAAAGTTGGGAGCTTTGAGAGGGTTTTGTTTTATGGGTGTGCAGCGGGATTTTTTTGTCTGGTCAACAGACCATGAAAGACAAAGGTTATACGTTATTATGTTTTTTCCAGGCCTCCT
>CAYYBK010000127.1:0-5987 GCA_964470015.1 uncultured Syntrophales bacterium | reverse complement strand
CCGGTCTGGGCTTGGGTATCCTGCCGGTGATGGGAGCTTATTTCGTGCATACCGGCGAATACACGCTCAGTTCTTTTGTCGCCTCAATGCCGTCATATTTCCTCGTCCACAATCTGCTCCTGCTCAATGAGTTTCCCGATGTCGAAGCCGATTTAACGGTGCAGCGGAGAACGCTGCCGATTGTTGCCGGGAAAAAGGGAGCGGCTTATTTTTTTTCCGGTATAACTATTCTCGTTTATGTCTGGATCATCGGGGCGGTCATCTATAATTATATGCCCGTTTTCGCGCTTTTGTCTCTGCTCACGCTGCCCCTGGCCGTTTCCGTGATCAAGGGGTCATTCCGATACGATGATCTGGAATTGTTTTTGCCGGTGATGAAACAGAATGTTCAACTGGTGCTGCTCACGCAGGCGCTGATTGCTGTGGGGTATATTCTGGGCGGCATATTCAAAAACTGACAAGAACCGCCGCCTGCAGGTTGTGTGCTTCCCATGGGCGGCGGCGTCTCTGCAACTCGGCCGCCGCACGGCGGATTATTTCTGTGCGCTGCCGCCGTTTTCCAGAGCCAGTTTCAGAACCTCCAGCATGTCGCTGGCGAAATGAAATTTTATCGCTTTCTGGACGTTGGCGGGGACATCCTCCATATCCTTGCGGTTCCAGCTGGGGAGAATAATCGTCTTGATGCCGGCACGGTAAGCGGCCAATACCTTTTCTTTAATTCCACCGACCGGCAGAACGGCACCGCGCAGCGTAATTTCGCCAGTCATGGCCAGATCTTTTTTGACTTTGCGGCCGGTCAAAAGCGAAGTCAGCGCCGTAAGCATGGTCACGCCGGCGGAAGGACCGTCTTTGGGAATGGCGCCGGCCGGGACGTGGATATGAATATCCAGATTCTCATAAAAATCTTCCGCAACTCCCAGTGCCGCGGCGTTGCTGCGGATGAAACTGAGGGCCGCGGTTGCCGATTCTTTCATGATATCGCCCAGCTGGCCGGTCAGCGTCAGCCCCTTCTTGCCACTCATGGCCGTCGCTTCGATGAATAACATATCGCCGCCCGCCGGCGTCCAGGCAAGACCGATGGCTACGCCGGGCTTGGCTATGCGGGAATCGATGTCTTGCATGATCCGGAGCGGTCCCAGATATTTGGCAACGTCCTTGACGGTTATTGTTTTGGCGGTTATTTTGTTCTCGGCAATCTGGGCCGCCACACCGCGGCAGATGGCGGCGATTTCCCGCTCCAGGTTGCGTACACCGGCTTCCCGGGTATAGCCGGAAATTACAATTCCCAAGGCTTTCGGAGTAATTTTGAATTGTCCGGCGGAAAGTCCGTTTTCCGCCAGTTGCCGTGGAATCAGGTAACGCTGGGCGATCTTCATCTTTTCTTCCTGGGTGTAACCGGGAAGTTCGATCACTTCCAGTCTGTCCAGTAGTGCCGGCGGAATGGTATCCAGGATGTTGGCCGTTGTGATAAACATAACATGGGAAAGGTCGAACGGCACGTCCAGATAATGATCGGAAAACGCATTATTCTGCTGCGGGTCGAGGACTTCCAGCAATGCCGCAGAAGGATCGCCGCGAAAGTCGCTGCCGACCTTGTCTATTTCATCCAGCATGAAAACCGGGTTGTTTGATTCCGCACGCCTCAGGCTTTGAATAATCCGGCCGGGCAGCGCACCGATATATGTGCGGCGATGACCGCGTATTTCCGCCTCATCCCGTACACCGCCCAGAGAAATGCGGACAAATTTGCGCTCCAGCGCCCGGGCGATGGAATGACCCAGCGAAGTTTTACCTGTACCCGGCGGTCCGACAAAACATAAAATCGGACCCTTGGAGTCCGGTTTTAATCTGCGTACGGCCAGATACTCGATGATGCGTTTCTTGGCCTTGGCCAGACCGTAGTGATCCTCGTCAAGCACCTTCGCGGCTTTTTTAATATCGAGGTTATCCGTTGTTCTTTCATTCCACGGCAGAGCGGTAATCCAATCCAGATAAGTGGACGCCACGGTATATTCGGCGGAAGACGGATGCATACGGGAGAGACGTTCCAACTCCCGCTGGGCCTCTTTCTTGGCTTCGGGAGGAAGATTTTTTGCTTCAACTTTTTTGCGGTATTCTTCCGTTTCGACATTGGATTCTTCCGCTTCGCCCAGCTCCTGCTGGATGGCCTTCATTTGCTGGCGGAGATAATAATCACGCTGGCTTTTGTCGATATCACCCTTGACTTTCGTCTGGATCTTGTTGCCCAGCTCCAAAATTTCCATCTGGTGATTAACCAGGCGCGTTAATTCTTTCAGCCGCTGATTGGTGTCAATAGTATCCAGTATTTTTTGTTTTTCTTCCGGCGGTGCATTGATTATTGATGCAATCATATCCGCCAAAACACCGGCTTCACGGATCGATTTGGCGAGCGGGCCGAATTCCGGCGGTAAAAACGGCGAAAGTTTCAGAATGCGGTCGAACAGGACGAGCAGATTGGACATGAGCGCCTCTGTTTCAATATTCTTTACTTCCGTTTCTTCAATGACTTTGATGTGCGCCTGATGATAAGGTTTTCCTTGAACCAAATCCATGATCTCATAACGGCTGATGCCCTGCAGAAGTATCTGCGTTCTGTTGTCGGAAATTTTGGCCATCCGGACAATAGTGGCAACAGTGCCGATATTGTACAAATCTTCCCGGCTGTATGCGGCGCTCTCCTGTTCTTTTTTCGCCATGATCAGGCCAATCATACGGTCTTTGATCATCGCTTCATCCACCAGCTGGATGGAGTTGGCACTCATCACTTCCAGCGGGATCATCATTTTGGGGAACACCAGCGCATTATGCAAAGGAAGAATCGGAATTACTTCCGGTATCGACAAAATTTTATTATCTTCGGAAACATTGTGCTCAGTCATTAAACCCTCCGCTATTGTTACAAAGCAATCCAAGCCACGGATTCTTAAGTTGTTTTAATGTGAATGCGGTGCATTTTATTGTCCGTCATTTTGTTTGTTCTGATCATGAGAATGCCGTCGGCATAGGAAGCAACGGCCGATTCGGCGTCTACGGCCTGCGGCAAAAGGATGCTTCTTTCAAAATAGCCGTGCGGAATTTCCGCCAGGCAATAACGGGCGTTGTTCACCACGGAAATCATCTTGCGCACGCCGGCGATTTTGATTTTTCGCCGGTTCAGTTCGATATGAAGCTCCTCTTTGTTTATCCCCGCAATGTCAACCAGAATGATAATTTCCTCCGGCGATTCATAAACGTCGATGTGGGGCATCCAGACGCATTCGCGCTGCTGAAACGACGGTCTAACCAAGTGAAATACTTCATCAACCGCTCGTTGAAATTCTTCTTCAAAATTGTTGTTAAACTTTATTTTAATGAAGTTCATCTTCGCCACCCATTAAGAAATAGTGTAAAATATTCATGGATACGTTAGAAAATATAGTATCCCCCGGCCGGTTTGTAAAGGATTGCCGGTCAATATTAATCTTTTTTTAACGGAAGCGAAACGAAAAAAAGCGGCAGCGGCCGAAGAAGAGTTTGCTCTTGCAGTTAACGATGCCGGTGGTTTTTTTGAAAAAAGTGCAATTTTGGTTTCCGCTGAGAACGTGTGGAAGAAATTGCCCGTTGTCCGGCAGCGGTTAGATGAAATGTTTTTATTTAACAGTTATTACGGGGCAGGACGCTTCCAAAATTGTATACTGGGCGTTGGAGCCGAAAAAGAGTTTTCCCACACGGGAAGTTTTACCGATGCCCATGACAATAAAATCAGCATCGATCTCTTTTGCAAACCGGACGATATCCTCTCCCGGTTCCATCCCCCGGATAAGCAAATGCGATTCGCATGCAATTCCTTCTTTTTTTAAAGAATTTTCCGCAAATTCCAGGATTGATTCCATTTCCTTTATGATATCAACTTCGTTATTGACGGTTTTCCATGATATGGCGTCCGGTACCGCTTTTTCTCCGACGAGGGACGCTAAAATATATACAGAAGCGTTGAACTCCCGCGCGTATCTCTTTACCAGCGCAAGCGCTTTTTTCGAAGAGGCGGATCCGTTATAGCCCAGCACTAGTTTCATTATTTTTCTCCTTTCTTTAAGTTTTTAAAATTGCCATAGATTGAAACTGCCTGATGAGCAATGCATCATAATTGAAATTAAGCGCAACAAACATTGCCTGAATACTTAACATGCTTTTTTTATTAGCATATTATAAGAAATTTTGCATTAAAATAAAGCCTAAAAAATAGCTGGTCAAACGTTTCCCTTTTTGCTATTGATGCTCTCACTTTGGGTAAAGTGGTATTGTGACTGCTCCCTTTGAAGAGTATATCCGCTCAAACCATCTTAATCACGAAAACCAGCACGCAAAAGACGATTTAAGAGATTGAATTTATGAAAAAAGATCATTTAAGAAATATTGCCATTATCGCGCATGTCGATCATGGCAAAACAACCCTGCTCAACGCCATGTTAAAGCAAACCGGTGTTTTTCGCGCCAATCAGGCGGTCGAGGAGCGTGTGATGGATTCGCTGGCCCTGGAAAAAGAACGCGGTATTACCATCACCGCAAAGAATACGGCTGTGTATTATAATAGTATTAAGATAAATATTGTCGATACTCCCGGCCATGCGGATTTCGGCGGTGAGGTGGAACGCAGTCTCAATATGGTGGACGGCGCAATGCTGCTGGTGGATGCGAGCGAAGGGCCTTTGCCCCAGACGCGGTTTGTGTTGAAGAAAGCATTGGCGAAAAGGCTGCCGATAATTTTGGTTATCAATAAAATTGACCGCAGCGACGCCCGTATTGAGGAGGTAATTAACGATTCCTACGATCTTTTCATAGATTTGGGTGCCGACGAAGAGCAGATCGAGTTTCCGATACTTTTTACAAACGCCAAAACCGGTGTTTGTCATGCCAAACTCGGAGATGCCAGTACCGATTTGTCCCCTTTGTTTCAGGCCATAATCGACAACATCCCGGCGCCGGAAACTAGCGATGACGGTATCCCTCTGTTTTTGATCACCAACCTGGATTATGACCCCTATGTCGGACAGATCGCCATTGGCCGCATCCAGAGCGGCAAGTTGGAAATGAATTTAAATTACAGTCTTTGTACAAAGGACAGAATAATCCCGAATGTGAGGTTCTCCGCGCTTTATACTTTTCTCGGCCTGACCAAAAAACAGGTCACTACTGCAGAAGCAGGCGATATTATCGCTCTTTCCGGCGTGGAAGGCATTACAATCGGCGACACTATTTCTTCGGCGGCAGAGCCGCAGGCACTGCCCCGGCTGCAGGTGGACGAGCCGACGGTCTCGATGATTTTCTATGTCAATGACGGGCCCTTTGCCGGCAAGGAGGGCAAATTTCTTACTTCGCGCCATTTGCTGGAGCGGCTGGAGAAAGAAGCGCTGCGTAATGTTGCCATTAAGATCAAAAAAACGGAAAGAACCGACGCCTTTGAGGTTTGCGGCCGCGGTGAACTGCAAATGGCGGTGCTGATTGAAACAATGCGCCGCGAAGGCTATGAGCTGATGGTTTCTCGGCCGCGGGTTATAACCAAAGAAGAAAAAGGCAGAACGGTAGAACCAGTGGAAAGGCTCTTTTTGGACATTCCGGAGGAATTTGTCGGGAAGATTACCGAAAAACTTTCCCTCCGCAAAGGGCGGCTGGAAAGCCTCGTCAACAAAGGCAGCGGCCGTGTAAGCATGGAATTCTTGATACCATCAAGGGGCTTGATCGGTTTTCGCAGTCAGTTTTTAACGGATACCAAAGGCGGCGGCGTGATGAATTCGCTGCTGGAAAATTACGCGCCATGGGCCGGCCCGATACCGCAGCGCATCACCGGTGTGCTGGTGGCTGACCGGCCGGGGCGGGTTACTACCTATGCCAGCTACGCAATGGAAGACCGCGGTGAAATGATCGTGGAAGTGGGAACCCAGGTTTACGCCGGCATGATTGTCGGCGAGCGGAATCGCGCAACCGAT
>CAYYBK010000126.1:0-6041 GCA_964470015.1 uncultured Syntrophales bacterium | reverse complement strand
CAGAACCGGTCAAAGTAGTTGATATGCTGCCGGGAAATAACCCGCAGCACCCTTCCCTCGCCGCAGTTATATGCCGCCAGCACGGTCAACCAGTCACCGAAGAGATCATGCAATTCTTTCAAATAAGCAATGGCGGCTGCCGTAGACTTTTCCACATCCATGCGCTCATCGATCCATTCATCACGGCTAAGGCCGAATTTATAACCCGTGGAAGGGATAAACTGCCACAAGCCCAATGCACGGGCCCGGGATAAAGCCAAGATTTTGAAACCGCTCTCCACCAGAGGCAGCCAGGAAAGTTCTTCGGGAATTCCGGCCTTCTTCAATTCCCTGATGATGATGGGACGGTACATTCCGGACCGATGGTATGACGAAATAAAAAAATCACGCTCCAAGCCTTGAAAAGAACGAATTTCCTTCTCTACGTCGGCATTCATGATTAATGGTATTTCACTGGCGGTGCCGTTTGTTACGGTTTGAGTGGCTGAATACAAAGAGAGAATGCGTTTGGATATTAAGAGACGTAGATCGTCCTTCTGCCGCGCCACTGCCGGATCGCCGTTGGTATCGAGAATTAAAGCATACGCTTTATCAAGCATGTTTACCGTATTTTCTATATCTCCCTTTTCCCAGTAATTATCGGCGACTTCCAGCAGATCAAGCGCCTTTTCCATCATTTCCTGCTCTTCTTCCTGTTCTTCTTTGGTCTCCTGGCTGATAGCTAAATCGGAGTTTTCTTTGACATCGGTATTTTCTTTTGCTTCCTGTGCTTTCTTCTCGCCGTTTTTTATGATCTGATCCGCATTATTGATAATTGTGTTTTCGGCAAAAGTCTTATCCATGACTATCTGGGCGTGACACAATCCGGGCAGCCCCGTGAGCAGACCGAACACAAAGATGCATATTACCTTAAAACCATTTATTTTGACCATGAACAACGGCTCCTTATCGTGACTCGGCAGCTACATGCCAGCTGTCAATATTTCCTTCGTGCGTTCTTATAACATACTTTCTTTTTTTTCCAAAAATATAAATGAACGACCAAGCCACCGATGAAAAACAGACGATGCAGTTCTCAACGATCCGCACCGGCGGGCGACTGACTGGTTGTGGCGTTCATTAGGTACGCCTGGATAAAGTCGTCTATATCACCGTCCAGCACACGGTTTGGATTACCATTTTCCAAATTCGTCCGGTGGTCTTTGACCATTTTATAAGGATGCAAAACGTACGATCTGATCTGGCTGCCCCAGGCGATATCTTTCTTCATTTTATTCTCTTCACTAAGTTTTTCGTTTTTTTGTTGCAACTCCCGCTCGTAAAGTCTTGATTTTAAGTATTTCATGGCCATAGCTTTATTCTTGTGCTGCGACCGTTCGTTCTGGCATTGGACGACGATCCCTGTAGGGAGGTGGGTAATTCTCACGGCGGAATCAGTCTTGTTTACGTGCTGGCCGCCTTTGCCACCGGCGCGGAATGTATCGATGCGTAAATCCTTCTCATCAATTTCAATTTTGATGTCATCATCAACTTCCGGATATACAAAGACGGAGGCGAAGGAAGTATGCCGCCGGGCTCCGGCATCAAACGGTGAAATGCGCACCAACCGATGAATCCCGATTTCGGCTTTCGCATATCCGTAAGCGTATTCACCTTCCAAAGTAAAGCTAACGCTTTTGATCCCGGCTTCATCACCGGGCAGACAGTCAATTATTTTGGTTGTAAAACCTTTTTTCTCCGCCCAGCGCAAATACATCCGCAGGATCATTTCCGCCCAGTCCTGAGCTTCCGTTCCGCCCGCTCCCGCATGAATCGACATAATTGCATTCATCGGATCCTGTTCGCTGGACAGCATCATTTTCAGTTCTTCCTGGCGTACGGCGTAATTCAGGCCGGACAGTTCCTCGCTTAAATCGCAGAGGAATCGATCATCATTCTCTTCTAGCGCAATTGACCAGAGATGTTCAATGTCTTCCAGCTGATTACCGAATTTTTTCCAGTTATTCAATTGCTCCGACAGCTTATTTTTCTTTTGCAGCACTTCCCGGGCGTTTTCCTGATTATCCCAGAAATAGGTTTTTAGAGACATCATCTCCAGATCTTTAATTTTTAATTCCATTTCCGGAACGTCAAAGACACTCCCCGATATATTGGATACGTTTTTTCAAGTCATGTATTGCATCTTGCAGATTTTCTACCGCCATTTTTTGTCCTCCTTTTCCATAAAGCCAAAATAAAATATGAAGCAGTCAATATAAAACAGAAAATAACCAGGACGTCACCATATTGCGCATAGATTGTCCTGATATTGACATATTTAACGTTTCCCTTCAGTGCGGCTCTTTCAAAAATATTTGTCTGAGAAACAATTTCTCCCTTGGGATTAACTACAGCCGAGATACCAGTATTTGCCGCTCTGACCAGATAAAGCCTGTTTTCTATCGCCCGAAATACAGTCATAGAAAAATGCTGATAAGGCGCGGAAGTGGCGCCAAACCAGGCATCATTAGTAATATTTACCAATAACTCAGCACCGTTTCTCTTATACGCTCCGGCGGCAAAAGGCAATATCCCTTCATAACAAATCAGAATACCGATTTTTTTGCCGTCGATGGTTAAAGGATCATATCCGCTTCCCCTGCTGAAATCACCGATACCGGCAGTGAGTTTTTTGATAAAGGGGAAAATATTTCTTAACGGGACATACTCCCCGTAAGGTACAAGATGTACTTTATCGTAGCGCCCTTTGATTTCCCCTTCCGGGGATAAAAGATACGCGCTGTTATAAAAATTTTCGTTTGTCGTTACTTTGTCATAGCTTGTTGATCCGAAAATGAACCAGCTTTTTGTCTTTGAAGAAATATCCCGCACCTGCTTTTGCAGATCACTGACATCCTGATAATTAAAAGGCACAGCGGTTTCCGGCCAGACAATCAGACTTCCCTTCGCCGTTGCGGTTTGCAAGGAAAGTTGCTCATAAATATTTACAGTTTCTTTCCGGGCGCCTTCATCCCATTTTATCGCCTGATCGATATTGCCTTGAATCAAGGACACTTCCACACCGGCGGCGTTTTGCAGATACGAATCAATTTGTTTTGATCTTAGTGTTCCGTAAACAAAAATACCGGCAATAACGAAAACAACTACAAGAACTGCAATAATTCTCTTTTTTAATTTTAGAAAAATGATTTCCAGAAGGACGGCATTAACAACGACAATTACAAGCGACAAGCCATAAACACCGGCAATATCGGCAAATTGGACAATGTAATGATACAGGTATTGTGAATAACCGAGATTCTCCCAGGGGAAACCGGTCAGCAGGTGCGATTTGCAGTACTCCAATACCAGCCATAAAACCGGCGCCGCGAAATAGAGGGGAATTTTTCGCCGCAGAAAAATGATACCGGCGGCAAACAAAGCCGTGTAAAGACTTAAATAGCCGGCCAGCAAAAACATCAGGGTAATGCCCAGGTAGATGGGCAGATGGCCGTAATTAACAACAACGTAAGTAATCCAGTAAATGAGTCCGATGTGGCAGATGATTCCCGTGACGAATCCCAAAAGCATTCCCTGAGGGACGGAAGTTACATCTCTTAGCGCCAAGAACAATGGGACGAGAGCAATCCAAGCCAATGCCCCCGATCCGTATTTAGGGAAAGACAAAAAAAGCAGGATGCCGCTCATTGCGGCCAAAATCAAGATTGGCCATGTTAACGTTTTGGGGTACGATGGGAAAACCGCTCCGGTATTATTACCCATTAAGGATCTCTTTTAACTTCTTTATTCTTACTTTTTTAATACTGCGTTCGTCTGCATTTTCAATTAATATTTCCAATCCCGTAATTTGAAATTTTTCACCGTTGAGTGGAATTCTTTTTATCGAATTTAAAATAAAACCGCTAAGCGTTTCATACCTGCCTTTTCCCAGATTGATATCCAAATAATCCTCTATCTTTTCGATTTCCGTTCGTCCGTCGATAAGGAATGAATCGCCGGATAGCGGAATGATACCATCGGTTGCGGCGACAGTTTCATGTTCATCCCGGATTTCACCGACAATTTCCTCCAGCAAATCCTCCAGGGTTACAAGTCCGGACGTCCCGCCGTATTCATCAATCACGATGGCGATATGCTTTTTGTTTTCCTTTAATTCGTGAAATAAAAGATGTGTGCTTTTGGTTTCTGGTATGTAGTAGGGCCTGGTCAGAAGTTTTAAAACGTCCTCTTTAGTTATTTGTTTTGCCCAAAAATTAAGCAGGTCCTTTACATTTAATATACCGATGATGTTGTCAATGGTGCTACGGTAAACAGGAAGGCGTGTATGTCTTGATGCAACAATTTCTTTAAATATTTCCTCAACCGGATCCTCCGTGCTTATCGCCTTGATTTCGGTACGGGGGATCATTATCTCACGGACCAAAATATGGGAAAAGTCAAGAATATTTTCGATCATTTTCCTTGAAGAGCCGTCCATCAATCCGTATTTCTGGGCTTTCTCCAGAACGCTTTCAATATCTTCCTTTATATGTTTACTGCTTCGCCAGAAAAAAAACTTTCCCCTGTTCAGCATGAGGCTACCTTTAATTATAGTCCACGTAAATATTCCGGTCTTATCTTGCTTAAATCACCCGTGTCGATTACGGAACCGATCATACTTAAAGTTTGTTCTTTTTCCTGCGGTAAACGGGCTTTTACCGATAAGTAATTGGAGGCGTGATTGGCGGTAAAATAACAATTGGTAAAATTTGAATGGGCAATAATCAGGTACAATTCACGGATAAAACCGAATTTATCCGGTAAAACAAATTTTCCATTATTATAATCATTATAGAGCGGTGTTCCCGGTACCAGCATCAGCGTTAAAGCGCCGGCATAGTCGGGGTCAATATCCGTCAATATTTTTGCTGTATCAAAAGCATGTTCGATGCTTTTTTCTATCCCTCCCAATCCTAAAATCACCGTAACGGAAAGTAAAATGCCGGCCTCTTTCACCCGCAGAGCTGCTTCTACAAGCTGTTCGTAAGTTACGCCCTTTTGAATTTTTTTCAGCAGGTCAGCATTGCCTGTTTCCACACCGAGATAAATGATTTTTATTCCCTCTTGCCTTAATATCTTCAGTTCCGGGACAGATTTCCGCAAAATATTTTTGGCATTGGCATAGGTGCCAATTCTTTTTACTGTTGGTAAGCTAGCGTTAATTAATTGAAGTAATTCTTCAATTTTTTTCTGCGGTATGATCAGCGCATCGCCATCGCATAAAAACACTTTCTCAATGTAGCCGTAGGAACGTGCTTCTTCCAGATCTCGTTTGATGATGTCAAGAGATTTTATGGAAAATCTCTTTCTTCCGTATGTCCCGCAAAAAGTACACTTATTATGAGAACAGCCGGTAGTTACTTGCAATAATAAGCTGTAAGCTTCGCTGGGCGGTCTGATTATTGTTCCCTGATAATCCATGATTTTCTCTTTTTGGCGAAAGCTACTAAATTAACGGCAAAAATGCAAGAAAATGAAGGGAGTATTGATGGCAAAAAAATTACATCTAATCATATTAGTTTACTTGCCCAGGCAATGTCTTTGAATAACTATGCAGGCTGGAAATTAAGCTTTAGGAGATACCTAAAGCTGCCGTGGTGATGTTTCAACGCATCATTTCATCAAGCTTGAAAAAAACGTAAATGACGATGCTTTGCTCAAACTTTTAAATATTGCCGGTTTGCATTCGCGTAAACAGTAATTTAAAAATTAGGATTTTTAAGCAAGGCTTTCTCTTTTGCGTCCTGTTTATCTTTAGCAGATTGTTCGCCGGTGCTTTCTGTAGAAGCATTCTTCTCTTTCAGTGCTTTTTCGGCGGCATTCTCCTGTAACCGCCTTGCCCTTTCTGTGGTCTGATCACAACCGATTAAAAAAATGCTCACCAAAACTACCATCAGTAGATTAACTAACAAACTGATTTTACGCCCCATTATTATTTCCCCTTTTCGTTAAATATTCCTCGCCGCTACCGGCGAGGAATATTTAACTGCAGTAATTATGTC
>CAYYBK010000125.1:0-6044 GCA_964470015.1 uncultured Syntrophales bacterium | reverse complement strand
CGTGGCGCCCGATGCCCTGATCCTGCTGGATTTATCGGGCAGCATGGCCTGGAACCCGGCGGGCGGGAGCAGTACATACGGGAGCAGCTCCTGCGCGGCGGACACGGCCAACTGCTCCGGTGCGGACTGCAGCGGTGGGTTTTGCAGCAGTTCCAAGACCAACTGCAGCACCGACTGCAGCCGGCTGGCGATTGCCAAAAGAGCAATTTTCAATATTTTAGACGACGACAACAACAATACCATCGATATTCAGGATTCGAACAGCCTGGGCGTGCAACTGGGCTTCATGCGCTACCGCGATGGCGATGATACGGCCGGTGCTTATTCCAGCGGCAACATCAAGCTGATTAATCCGTTTGCGACCAAATACAGCACCATTTACTGCGGCAACTCCACCAGCTGTGCTGCGAGCGTGACCGGCTGCGGTTCCGGTGAATGCGTGGCGGGGGAAACGGCCAATGGCGGCACGCCGCTTGCCGCCGCGCTGCGGGAAGCAAAATCTTATATCGACTACTATAAAGGCCGCGACAACGCCGCCGCCTGCCGGCAGAATTTCGTCATCCTGCTCACCGACGGTGCGGACACTTATGCCTGCAGCGGCGACGGCAGCGAATGCCAGGCGCACATGTATAAAAGAAGAAGGGATGTCGTGGCTGCGGCTAAAGCGCTGAACGATGCCGGCTATAAGGTGTTTGTCGTGGGTTTTGGCGCCGATATGCCGGATTATTTAAAAAATACGCTCAATTGGGCGGCTTATTACGGCGGCACGGATAATCCCATGACGGAAAATTCCGGCAGCACGTCGGCTTATGACCCGGCGGCCATTACCTCCTGCCAGACCGATGCCGCCACCGAGTCGGCAACCTGCCAGGGCAGTGCAACTGCCAATTTCAAGGCGACCAGTAATGATCCGGGATATCTTGCGCTGACCGGCTATGCCTTTCTGGCGGCCAATGCCGATGATTTGACCAGCGCCTTGCGTTCGGCAATCAACACCATCCGCGAGGCGACATATTCTTTTACCCAGTCCTCCATTCAGGCGGTGCGCACCATCGATGAAAATTACCTTTACGAGGCTTCTTTTTCGCCGCTGCTTTCTCCCAACAACGATCCATTCTGGCTGGGGCATCTGAAAAGATATTCCATCAACGAGGCCGGCGACATTTCCGCGACTTCGGATTGGGATGCGGGGGCCATCCTGAGCTCCCGATCGGCGGACTCCCGCACGATATATACCTATAAATCAGGGAGCCTGACGGAATTTAATTCGTCCAACATCACGATTGCCGACCTGGGGGTGACCACCGACGCGCAGCGGCTCGCCATCATCAACTTTATCCGCGGCGGCGAACAAAGCGGAGCGAATGCCGGCTGGAAACTGGGCGATATTTATCACAGTTCGCCCGTGACGATCGGCACGCCTTCGGCCTATTTTTACGACCGGATTGACACGGCGGATACCAAGGCTTTCGACACCTATCGCGCCGCCCATGAGCGCCCGTCCTCCAGCGGCAAACGCTTGATCCTGGCCGGCGCCAATGACGGGCAGTTCCATGTGTTCAAGGCGGGAGAAGCAGCGGCCGGCGGGGGCAGCGAACTCTGGAGCTTTATTCCGCCCAATCTGCTTTCCAAATTGACCACCATCGTTCATTCCACCCATCCCACGGCGCTGGGGCACCAGTATTTTGTGGACGGCCCTACTTATGCGAGCGATGTCTGGCTGGGGTCGGGATCGGGCACGAGCAAGTCGGCCAGCGACTGGCATACCCTGGCTGTATTCGCGCTGGGCCGCGGCGGAACGTCGAAATTATGGAGTTCCTCCGCTTCCTGTGATTCCGGCATCAGCGATACATATACGGCGGCATATCCCTATTATTGCGGTTACTATGCCTTCGACATCACGGAAACATTAAGCGCTCCCGTCTTCAGATGGCATCTGGGTGGTACAACCGCCCTGACGGCGACGGAGGCCGGCCACCTGGGCCAGCCCTGGAGCAAAATGATCATGCAGCGGGTCAAAATAAACGGCAACGAAAAATGGGTCGGCTTTATCGGCGGCGGTTACGCGGCAACGGATTGCAAGGGCGGCGGCGGCTGCGATACCCGCGGCAAGGGCTTTTATGTGATTGACCTGAGCAACGGCTCCGTACTCTGGAAATATACGCACAGCGGACCGGACGGTGTTGTGGACGCCAATATGGATTACAGCATCGCCGGACCGGCGGCATTAATCGATACCGACAACGACAGTTTCGTCGATACGGCTTATATCGGAGATCTGGGCGGTGATGTCTGGCGCTTCAAATTCTGTTTGGGCAGTGACGCCAGCTGCGGAACCGCCAACTGGAGCGGCGGCATGCTCTTTCAGTCTTCCTCCGGCAATATCCGGCCCATTTATACCATGCCCACGGTGGCGAAAGATGATCAGGGCAATATGTGGGTTTATTTCGGCACCGGCGACATGATGGATCCCACCGCGTCCAATGCCCAGGAAAAAATGTACGCCGTCAAGGATAACAATCGTACCAGTACTTATACGCTCAGCGATCTGGACAACATCACGACAGGTACCTACAATACTTCCTCGGGCCGGGTCGGCTGGTATATTAATTTAACCGGTTCCGGGCAAAAAATACTGGCGGAACCGACCGTTTTTCAGGGTGTGCTTTATTTTACCGCCTATAACCCGGCGAGCGCCAACGATCCCTGCGAACAGGGCGGCGAGGCCTCGCTCTGGGCGGTCGATTACAAAACCGGCGCCGGAAAATTCACAGACGGCGAACGTTCCACGGTAATCGGCAGCGGGATTCCCTCGGCGCCGGTCGTCTCGCTCAATCCCTATGGCGGCACGAACATATATGCCTCCACCAGTGAAGGGGCGGGCGATGCCGCGCATACCAGGAAGATTGAGCCTCCTACGTCGGAGAATCTTAACCGCAGCAATTTGTTATACTGGCGTGACCTGCGTGTTCAGTAATGCCCCGGTAAGTTGCCGGTTAAATATCCTGATTCCGGTGCGGTATCCTGCCGGACGGGGTAAGGAAAGACATCCCGGTCTGCGGAAAGGGCATAAAACAAAATTTCTTGACAGGGGAGATATATCTTTGTAGTGTTTCCCATAAATTTTTCAATTTGCTGGATAGGAAATTAATTATGGCTGCTGAAAAGAAATACTGTGTTATTTGTGCCTGGCGGGCCAATTGCCAAAAACGTTTTTCCGTCGTCACCGATGCGACCGGCAATGTCCGTTGCCCCGATTATTCACGCGATTTGTCCATCAAGGATCAAGACATTGAAGCGGCGCTAAAAAAAGAGCAAGAGCAAAACCGTTAGGAAAAATAATTGCTCGCAATAAAACAGCAGTGACAAACAGCATGCTAACCGCGGTTTGTCACTTTTTTTTAATTTAACAAAACCGCAGGCAGGGCCGGAATGCTGCGGTATGTGACTTTGTTGCAGAAAGGGCGTGTATCACCTGCTCGTTATCCGGACTCCGCTGCAGACGGGAAAGGATTTAAATTATTCCTGATGAAAAATAAAATAGTTCAATTAGTGGAAACGACAATCCGGTCCTGTATTCGGGCCGGATTACTGCCGGAAATTAATATGCCGCGTATCGAGGTGGAGGTTCCCGCCAATCCCGCGCACGGCGACTACGCCGCCAATGCCGCCATGATCTTGGCTGCCCAAGTTAAGCAGAATCCGCGCAAAATTGCCGAAATTATTCAGAATAATCTGACTGATTCCGAAAATATTTTAGAAAAAACGCAAATAGCCGGCCCCGGGTTTATCAACTTTTATCTTAAAGAAAACATCTGGTTTCAGACGCTGCGCGTCATCGAGCTGAAGCAGGAAAATTACGGCCGTCTCCGCATCGGCGCCGATCAAAAAGTGCAGGTGGAATTTGTCAGCGCCAATCCCACCGGCCCTTTGCATATCGGGCATGCCCGCGGTGCGGTTGTCGGTGATGTGATTGCCAACCTGCTTAAAGCGGCCGGCTATGCCGTCGACAAGGAGTACTATATCAATGATGCGGGAAACCAGATGAATAACCTGGGCCGTTCCGTGCTCTTTCGCTACCGGGAACTGGCGGGGGAAAAAATTGAATTTCCCGAAAATTGTTACCGCGGCGATTACATCAAGGACATTGCGGCCGATCTCAGGCGGCGGGAAGGAAATAAATATCTTGGCTGCGATGAAGAGGAGACAATCAGAGAATTCACCGCCGTTGCCGGTGGTGTCATCATGGAGGAAATCAAGGAAGACCTGCGCGATTTTGGCGTTACTTTCGATAATTATTTCAGCGAGCGGGAATTGTATAAAAACGACGGCGTCGCTAACTTGCTCCAAGAGCTGCAAAAGCAGGAATTTATTTATTCCGACGGCGAAACTCTTTGGTTTAAAACGGCGGCTTTTGGCGATGAAAAGGACCGTGTCGTTGTAAGGAAGAATGGGGAGCCGACATATTTTGCCGCCGATATTGCCTATCACCGGAATAAGTATGCCCGCGGCTACAAAATGATTATTGATATCTGGGGCGCCGATCACCACGGTTACATGCCGCGCCTCTGGGCCGGAATTCAGACTCTGGGACAGGATAAAAACTCGTTGAAAATCATCCTCGTTCAACTGGTGAATCTGCTGCGGGCCGGTGTGCCGGTGGCCATGTCCACCCGGTCCGGCGAGTTTGTTACTTTGCGGGAGGTTCTTGACGAGGTGGGTAAAGACGCCGCCCGGTATAATTTTCTGATGCGGCGATCCGACAGTCATCTGGATTTCGATCTGGAAGTTGCCAAGAAACAATCGAACGAAAATCCCGTTTATTATGTACAATACGCTTATGCCCGGATTTGCAGCATTCTGCGCATGGCGCAGGAGCGCGGCATTTCCTGCCCCGATTATGAGAAGATCGACCCTTTTCTTTTACGGGAGCCGGAAGAGATCAATTTGATAAAAATGATGGCGCGCTATCCGGAAATGATCGAAGGTGCGGCGCGCACGCTGGAACCGCATCGGATTACCTTTTACTTGAACGACCTTGCCGGCGTTTTTCACAGCTATTACAACAAGAACAAGGTTATTTCCGAAAATGAAGAGCTCACCGCCGCACGCCTTTTCATGGTAAAAATCATCCGGATTGTCCTCCAAAACGCCTTAAATATTCTGGGGGTGGGTGCACCGGAAAAAATGTAAGCGACGGCCGGAGTAAAAGTGCCGCTTCAATAAAACAGCTTTAATTTTACAGGTGCGGTTTCCCGCCGCCGGTAAGTTTTGCAAAGCCTTAATAAACGGCAGAATATCATGGCTTCTGGTAACATTAAAAATTTCGAATTAAAACTGGGCAAGACAGCGCTGCTTATTGTCATTATCGGCATGGCCGTGCTGCTGTGCGGTTCTTTTCTGTTCGGCATCGCTGTGGGAAAAAACATTGATACCTATCCGGAAAAGATAGCGACGCTGCCGCAGAAATTATTGGCGATGGTTTGGCGTCCGGCCAGAATAAGGGCCGCGCAAACGGCGGCGGAGAATAAAACGGTACAAAATCAGCCGCAGAAACCGGAAGAAATCGACCTTACTTTTTATAATACCTTAACCAGCAAGAAGGGCGCGGCGAAAGACCAGCCGATTCCGGATAAAAAGCCCGCCGCCGAGGCGCCCGCCCAGCAGCCGCTCTTGTCACAGCCGAAAAAAGAATCCGCTGTTCCCGCCGGCAGTTCCGTGCCGGAACTAAAAGCGGAAATCAAGAAACCGCAGGCGGCGGCAGGGGATGAGATCGAGGCTAAAATAAAAGAGGCGGAGCGTACGGTGGCGATCAGGCAGTCGCAATTTTCCGTCCAGGTGGCTTCGCTGCGGGATAAGATTAAGGCAGAGCAGATGAATAAAAAATTACTGGCTTTGGGCTATAAGCCGCGCGTTGCGGAAAATATTGTTCCGGGCAAGGGAAAATGGTTCCGGGTTGTCGTGGACGGATTTGCGACCAGAAAACTGGCCCAGGTGGCTGCGGAAAATATCGCTGACAAAACGGGATCAAGTTGCATTGTGCG
>CAYYBK010000124.1:0-6055 GCA_964470015.1 uncultured Syntrophales bacterium | reverse complement strand
GTTCCGCGGCTTGCTTTTTGATATCCGCCCATTCCTTGTAAGCAACGGCAGCCGCTTCTGCCATGGGAAAATCAATTTTGACGACATTCAGCAGAATCACCTCGCCTACGGAACCTTCTTTTACCAAATTACACACATGCGACAACGAGCATTCCGCCAGCGCTGATCCATCAAGCGGTACTAATACTTTCTGATACATAATTTTACCTCCTTAAATCTTTTCGGAATTACTTTTCTGCCCGTGTTTTTGCTTTTCCCGGCGCCGCTTTTTCATTTTTCTCATCATCCGCTTTCCCTGCGCGCAAAGCGGCGCAAATCTGAGCGCACTCATTTTCAATAAAATCCGCACAACAACGGCGGTAATCCGCGGCTATACTCTCACAAATTTTCATGGTTTCGGCCGGATCGTCATCATTTTGGGCACCCTTGCGGATTGCTTCCATCGTCTTCGCGGCGCAATCGAACCAGGACTTGGTCAGACTGGAACAAAGTTTCTGCTGTTCCAGGCTCGATGCTATAATTTTCTGCATCGCCGCGTTGCGGCCGTTGAAATCCATGATTTTATCAGACCATAATTTCATCACGCCCAGCGCAAGCCAAGGCTTAACGTTCTCTTTTTCCTCCCCGGATTTGGCAAACGATCTGTTGATCAATTCCATCCATTGTTGGGAAGTCCTTTTGAATAAATCGAATGCGGCGGCATTGATTTCCAGGAAGTCTGTCGCGTTCTTGTCCAAAGTGCTCATAGCTTTCCTCCTTAGGATTTGATTATAGCTAAAAGGTAATAGCGAACCAGCCGGGAATCAATATCAATATATTTCGGGGCTAATAACAGGTAAAAACAGGTATTTTTCAGGGCGTGATTTTATTCAGGGAAAGCAGGTAAGTTCTCAGATTTGTTTTCTTATGAGTGAGCCCGAGTTTCCGGCGGATGTTATCCTTGTGAAACTCAACCGACCTGACGGAAGAATTCAGCAGCAAGGCAATTTCTTTGGCTGATTTACCATCACGAACCAGATTGACCACTTCGATTTCCCGGGGGGTTAAATCCATGTATGAGGCCGTCAGGTTTCGCAGGAACGGCGAAATGATATTATTGAGATGCGTGGTAATCACATCGACATAGCCCGCCTGTGCGGCATTCAACCCGGTCAGCTGCAGTTTCTCGACATAGGGCAGCACCAGACTCCGGACATTAGCCAGGAATTTCATTTCCAGCTCCTGCTGGTCCTTCTCCCGGCGCTCAAGCAGAACTTTCAGCGCGATGTTTGTTTCTTGGAGCCGTCGGGATTCCTCCGACAGCAGACGCTCCTGTGCTTTTAAATTATCTACGGCCTTGTTCAGCTCCGCCGTGCGCTTCTGAACGCGGGTTTCCAGTTTCTCGTTGGACTTCTGTAACTCATCTTCCGCCCGCTTGCGGTCGGTGATATCGCGGACCAGCATGATAAAATCCTGCTTACCCCGCGCCTGTTTACCCATGGCGGCAATCGAAAGTTCGTACCAGCACACCCCCTGCCGCATAGGCAGGGAATAAACAAAACCACGGCTGATTCCCCGTTCGGCGGCCTTGTCCAGCGCCGTCATAATGACTTTTGCCGCCTCCGCCGGCAGGACATCGGCCATCTTTTTCCCCAGAAACAAGGATGGGTGGAGATAGTACAGCTCGTCGTCCAGAGAATGACATTCCCGGATGCTGCCGTCTTGATCGACCCGGAACATCAAGTCGGGCAGTGTATTGACGATCGCCTCCAGCCGTTCTTTGGTATTGCGCAGATCATCTTCCATCCGCTTGCGGGCGGTAATGTCACGGATGCTCGTCCGATGCCCCAGATTACAGCCGTTTTTATCATAAATAGGCCGCCAGGAAACGGCGCCCCATTTCTTCCGGCCGTCTTTACAAACAATGCGGCATTCGATATTGCTGCCGCTTGATCCTTTGATCGCTCCTTTAAACAGTTGACTCATTTCTTCCCGGTCGGCCGCATCAATAATGGGCTGGGGATAATCGGCCATATTCAGGCATTCTTCAACCGTGTAGCCCGTAAAGAGGAAAACCATCGGATTGACCCAGAGGAGTTTCCCGTCCGGCCCGAACCAGTTCTCACAACCCGGCGTATAATCCGCTACGGCCTGGAACCGTTTTTCTTCCTCCCGCAGCGCCTCTTCGCGCCTCTTCTGTTCAGTTATATCCTGCGCGGCGCCGAACAATCCCGCCAATTTTCCATTGGCATCCTGCGTAGTATAGCCGACATCGTGAATATGCCGCCATTGGCCTGCTGCTGTTCTAACGCGATACTCCAGGTCAAAGCATCCTTTTTGTGCTTCGGCCTTCTTGTGCGCCCGCAATACTCTTGTCCTGTCCTCCGGGTGGATCCGCCGTAACAGCGCTTTGTACAAATCAGCTGAAACCGCTTCATCCACGCCAAATATCCTGTAGAGTTCCGCGGACCATTTTACTTCGTTGGTGTTTTTATCAATCCGCCAATTGCCGATTTTCGCCAGCCGCTGGGCCTCGGCGAGATCAGATTCCCGTTCCCGCAGCAGTTCCTCCGCCCGCTTGCGGGCGGTGATGTCGGCAATCAGAGTCAACAGATAACTTTTTTTGCCGATAATTACTCTTGCCGTATTTAACAATATGTCTGTTAACTTGCCGTCCCGAAGTTTTACCTGCAATTCAATATCTGCTGTTTCCTTTTTCTTTAATGCACTTAACAGGGCAGCCCGCTGTTCTTCCTTTATCAAGTGCAGTTCGGCGAAAGTGCGTCCGATAACGTCTTCCCGCTTCAATTCCGTCCGCTTTAAAAAAGCATCGCTGACATATACAAAACGACCTTCTTTCAGCGTGGTGATGCACATGGGAATCAGGCTTTGCAAAAAAGACTCCCTTATTTTTTCTTCTTTTTCCCGAAAAGAACGGTGTGCCGCCTCCATTTTCCGCAAATCAGCTCCCCCTGCGGTTACTGCGGGCAGATCAAATATTTCCCCGATCAGCCGGCGCAGATCATTAAGTTCGGCGATCAGCCGGCTCTTTGTCATGCGCTCATTTTTCATTGCCGGACGCTCCGTAAGCTATTTTTTTGCAAACGCAAAAATACCATGATTGTTTCGCGGCACGGGATTTAAATCGGCGGCTCATGGCCCACCTCTGGCACAAGAAAAAAGATTAAGTTGACCTGTTCAACAGGATAAGTTGATTAACTGCTTTCAGCTGTTGCGATTATTCTACAATAAATTCCCGGCGATGTTAAGGAAAATCACGGCAGGAGAAAAGTAGTGATTCTTTAAGTCCAGTGGGGATAGGTGATCAGGCGGTCGGACCGGATAGAACCATAAAGCTGCCTTCGCCGGGAGGGTGTTGTTCAGTTGACACAGATTTCCCCGGCGTCAGCTCTTATACATCGCGTCGATTATATTTTCGTATTTGCTCAAAATAACCTTGCGTTTAACTTTCAAGGTCGGCGTCAACTCCCCCGCCTCCTGGGTAAACGGCTGCACGAGAAGAGTAAAGCACTTTACCTTTTCGTATTCGGCCAGATCTTTTTGTCTTTCATCAATCCGCATTTTATAGAAAGCAATGATATCCGGATTATTAACCAGCTCCTCCCGCGACCGGAAAGAGATACCGGAATTGCGGGCGTATTCTTCCAGTACGTTGAAAGACGGTACAATCAAAGCCGACACAAATTTTTTATTGTCACCAATAGTAATGATCTGCTCGATGAAAATATCACTGCCGATTGCCGTTTCAATGGGCTGCGGCGCAATATACTTGCCGCCGGACGTTTTCATCAATTCCTTGATGCGGTCGGTGATGGTTAAGTAACCATCCTCCAGCAAACCGACATCGCCGGTCTTGAACCAGCCATTCGTAAAGGCATCGGCCGTTTCCCGCGGCTTTTTATAATAACCATGCATCACATTCGGGCCGCGGACCAATATCTCTCCATCAGCGGCAATCCTGATATCCACACCCTTGATTGCCTTTCCCACAGTCCCCGGGCGGAAGAAATATAATTCGTGGCAGGTAACAGTCGCCGTGGTTTCCGTAAGTCCGTATCCATATTTTATACAAACACCGGCAGAATGGAAAAATTCTTCAATCCTGGTGGAAAGCGGAGCGCCGGCACACGGGAAAAAGCGAATGTTGCCGCCGACAACGGCCCGAATCTTTTTCAGAACCAGCGCATCGGCAATTTTGTGCTCTAATGAAAGCAGCACCGGAACAGATTGGCGATTTTTTCTTATACGGTACATTTGTCCACCGGTTTTGATTGCCCAGTGAAAAAGCTTCCTCTTCAAAAAGGGCGCCGCTTCCAGTTTTTCAAATACCGCGCCGTATATTTTCTCGTAAAAGCGCGGCACTGCGCACATAATCGTCGGCTTGGCTTCCTGCAAATATTCGATGATCTTCGCGGTGTTCTCGCAATAAACTATTTCCATGCCGGTAGCCAGCGCATAGTAGGACCAGGTACGCTCAAATACATGCGCAAGCGGCAAAAAGCACATGGAGACGTCCTGATCGCTGACGTCCAACCGGTCATCATGGGCAACGAAGGAGAAGTGAAAATTGGCATGATTAAGCATGACGCCTTTTTGCTCTCCCGTTGTTCCCGAAGTATAGATCAGGGTAGCCAGTTCATCCATCGAAGCCTGGGTAAGCCTCTTGTCCAGTTCATCTTCTTTTGCCGACGCGGCTCCGAGTTTCAACAAATCATCGAAATATATGGAACTTCCATTGTTGACAATTTTTACGCGTGAATCGAAAATAATTATTTTCTTCAGATAGGATGAATGCGGCAAAATACTCAGCATCTTGTCGTACTGCTCCTGCGTTCCGACAAAAATCACTCTTATTCCCGCATCGTTGACGATATATTCCGCACGCTTTGCCGTATCGGTGGCAAAGACCGGCACCGATACGCCGCGGATGCTCAGAATGCCATAGTCGGCAATAGACCACTGCGGACAATTTTGCGAAAATATGCCGACCATTTCGCCTTCCTGGACAGCCAAATCCAGCAAGGCCTTCGCTGTTGCCCGCACTTTTTGTTCCAAATCAAGCCAGGATATGGATTGCCATGATCCGGCAACCTTGGCCCGGAGTGCGGTTTTATTCCCGTATTTTTTTGCATTACCATACACGATCTGCGCCAGATGTTTCGGTTGCATTGTTCACCCCCCGGGCAATTGAAATTTATGGTCGTCCTTATAATTAAAGCAAATTTATTAAATCCTGCTCTTTGACAAAATAAATATTTTCAGAAAATTTATATCCCCGCAAAAATTATTGTCCCGGTCATTATTTTATCCAACCGGGATTAATAATAAGTTGACATCAATGCGTCCATGAGTGGCGGCTTGCCGGTCCGGAAGAGTGCCGGGCATTTTTACTTTTCACCCGCGCGCGCGGAGAAAAATGCCGCCTGTTTTCATGCTTCTGCACGCCCTTGTTGCCGCGTGCAGCCCGTTCTTTTTCCTGCCCGGACGGCAGGCTGATCGTCAGTCCGTCAGCACTATGGTATTGCAGATTTCTCCCCAGTACTCTCTTCAGGGAATGCGCCAGACCGGCATCCTGACCCGTAACAAAAGTAAAAGCATCGCCTTTTCTGGCGGCACGACCCGTTCTGCCGATGCGATGAGTATAAGCCTCGGCGGTAGCCGGCATATCATAATTAATAACATGGGAGATGCGCGTTACATCAATGCCGCGGGCAGCAATATCGGTGGCAACCATGATCTCGTAGCGGCCGTCACGAAAGCCATCCAGTGCAAGCTGTCTTTTCTGCTGCGTCAGACTGCCATGCAGGGAAGTAACACTGTACCCGGACCTGTCCAGCTGTGTGGCAACACTTTTGGCCCGCGATTTTGTCCTTGTAAAAATGAGGACTGATTTCATTTCCGTCTTTTCCAGGATATCCTTTAATAATGCGGTTTTACTTTCCATGGTCACAGGATAAAAGCGATGGGATACTGTTTCCAGCGGTACGGTATGTGCGATTTTAATGTTTACCGGATTTTGGAGGATATCATTAGCTAACATGCTTATATCGTCGGG
>CAYYBK010000123.1:0-6093 GCA_964470015.1 uncultured Syntrophales bacterium | reverse complement strand
GGCGGTAACCTACATACTTATCCGACGTTTCTTCCGGAAGCGATCGCCCTGAAATGGGGGGTTATATACATTTCTCCTGTTTATACGGCGACTCTTGTGATCAGCATCGTTTTTCTGATTCTTTTCGGATTATTTTTTAAAAAATCATCCCAAGGGATATATATGCGCTCGGTGGCCGATAACCAGAAAGCCGCGCTGTCGCTGGGGGTTCATGTGCGTCGCGTATTTGCCCTTTCCTGGGCTATTGCCGCGCTGGTGGCCAGCATGAGCGGTATCGTGCTGGGCATTATCAATGGAGTTAATGTTCACGATTTGAGCTCCATCGGCTTAAAAGTATTTCCGGTCGTTATTCTGGGCGGGCTGGACAGCATCGGCGGGGCGATCATCGGCGGTATCATTATCGGTCTTTTGGAAACGTTCACCGGCGGTTATTTATCGCCTTCCCTGCGTGACGTTGTGCCTTACATCGTACTGGTCTTCATATTGTTGGTCAAGCCTTACGGCTTGTTCGGTCTTGTGGAAATCGAGAGGGTTTAAATGAGGAAATATTCGTTTCATCCCTGCGGCAACTATCGCGAAGATTACGCTCAGGAACTGGCCATTTTTGAAACCGACTACGGGCGGCTTAGCCTGGGTATTTTTCTGCTCCTGTTTTTGTTTGGGGCGCCTTTTGTCGTCAGTCCCTACATGCTGTATGTCGTAAACACGATCGGTATTGCCGCCATTGCGGCTATCGGTTTGAATATTCTTGTCGGCTATACGGGGCAAATATCTTTAGGACACGGCGCTTTCTTTGGTGTCGGGGCTTACGCCGCCGCAATATTGGCTACCCGCCTCGGGATCGGCTTTTATTTTGCCATTCCGGCGGCCGGTGTTGTAACCGCCCTTGTCGGCATGATTTTCGGAATTCCTTCCGGGCGCCTGAAAGGCCTTTATCTGACAATCGCCACGCTGGCGGGGCAATTTATTATTGAGTATGTCTTGGTCCACTGGGACGCTCTCACCAAAGGAACAATGGGAATTACGCTTCCGGCCGCCAGAATATTCCAATGGGAAATAGCCGGTGACCGGGCTTTCTTTTTTTTGATCTTCGGCAGCCTGATTTTGACCACCTGGTTTGCCGTAAACATCATGCGCAGCAAATACGGCCGGGCGTTCATCGCCATTCGGGATAATGACCGGGCGGCCGAAGGCATGGGGATTCCCATTTTTAAATATAAGCTTCTGTCTTTCGCCATCAGCTCTTTCTATGCCGGTTTCGCCGGAGCGCTCTGGGCATATTATATGGTCAGCATTACGGCGGAGCCTTTTAATTTAAGCCTTTCCGTGGAATATATCGCCATGGTCATCATCGGCGGCATGGGTAATATACCCGGCGCGATCTTCGGCGCGACTTTTATCACTTTGTTAAATGAACTTCTCCGCTATGTTACCGGTCTGCTCATGAATATCGGCGTGATCACCGCTTCCGGGCTCAACATGGCGCCGCTTAGAGAATTCGTTTTCGGTTTGGCGATAGTTTTATTTATTTTATTGGAACCGCGCGGCATTGCCGAATTGTGGCGAATAATGCGCTCCAGTTTCCGGCTCTGGCCGTTCTCTTATTAGGATAGATTATGAGTGAAATTCTCTTGCAAATAAATAATATATCCGTTGTATATTCAGATGTTATCCAGGTGTTGAAAGGTGTTTCTTTAAGTGTGGAAAAGGGGCATATCGTGTCGCTTCTGGGCAGCAACGGTGCCGGGAAAACAACCACATTAAAAGCCGTCTCCGGCCTGCTAAAACCGGAAAACGGCGAAGTGACGGACGGCAATATCGTTTACGAAAACAAGAATATTCAAAATCAGGCGCCGGAATACATTACCCGTAAGGGAATCATTCAGGTGCTGGAGGGCCGGCAGCCTTTCAAATATTTGACCATCGAGGAAAATTTGCGCGTCGGTACGGCTACGAGAGCTGGCGCTCCTTACAAAAGCGATCTCGACATGGTTTATAATTATTTCCCGGCGCTGATAAAAAGAAGAAAATCGCTTGCCGGCTACTGCAGCGGTGGCGAATTGCAAATGCTCGTTATCGGTCGGGCGCTGATGGCACATCCGCGGCTTTTAATGCTTGATGAACCTTCCTTGGGTTTGGCGCCGATCGTCGTTAAAGAGATATTCAACATCATTAAAAAAATAAATGAAGAACAGGGTGCCACGATCATCTTGGTGGAGCAAAATGCCAATATGGCGCTGCAGGTCGCTCATTACGGTTATGTAATGGAAAACGGCAAAATCGTCATGGAAGGAACCGCGCAGGAATTAGCGGAGAATCCCGATGTCAAAGAATTTTATCTGGGCATGGCGGCTACCGGCGCTGTCAAGTCCTACAAAGATGTAAAAGCTTACCGCCGCCGTAAACGCTGGTTGTAATGAAATGCAAGCCGCAGGAACGAAACAGACCGGCACTTGCCGATAGCTTTATTCCGCAAGCATAGAAACACCGCAAGATCACCGGAATATATATTGACAGGCTGAACACTTCTTCCTATACTTTCTCCCGCGAAAAAATGGCTCCAAATAAGAATTCTGGTTTTCACGATGAGGTTAAATCTCCGATGAAATTCCTCCCGGCTATCGTCAGTTCCATGGTTTCCAGCAAAATAGTTAAAGCTAATATCAGTCTTCTTTTTAAGTATCTCATCATTATTGTTGCCTTGATTATCGCCTACAGCGTCGTTTTTCATTATTTGATGGCGCTGGAAGGCCAGGAACATTCCTGGATTACCGGCCTGTACTGGACAATGGTTGTCATGTCCACGCTGGGTTTCGGCGATATTACCTTCACATCCGACATCGGGCGGATATTTTCGATAATTGTACTGCTGTCCGGAGTAATTCTCCTCTTGATTCTTCTGCCCTTTATTTTCATCAAGTTTTTTTTCGCTCCCTGGATGGAATTACAGTCAAAAAGCCGGGCACCGCGCGAATTGCCCTTTGATACCAGAAATCATGTCATCATCACCAATTATGATCCGGTTACCGAAGCCCTCATCGAAAAGCTGGAAAGTTATAAAATATATTATGTTGTTATTGTTAGCGAATTGCAAAAAGCACTCGAACTTTATGATAAAAACATTCGTGTCGCCGTCGGTAATATCGATGATCCCGCGACTTATGGACGGATGCGCGTGCAGAACGCCGCGCTGGTGGTGGCCAACGACAGCGATCAGATGAACACGAATATCGTATTAACAATCCGGGAAGATTACGAACATATTCCCATTATTGCCACTGTGGAAGCTCCCCACTCGCTGGATATTCTGCAGCTGGCGGGAAGCTCCCGAGTCCTGCAGCTCTATGATCTACTGGGCAACTCCCTGGCGAACTGGACAATCGCCGGTGATTGCCGTTCCAAAGTAATCGGCCGGTATCAGGAACTGGTGATTGCCCAGGCACCGGCCATCGGTACGCCGCTTGTCGGACTGACGCTGGCCGAAAGTAAAATACGCGAGACCTTCGGATTAACGGTAGTCGGCATCTGGGAGCGGGGAAAGTTCGTTATTCCCCGCTCCCAGACGCTCATTGAAAGGTCCAGCGTGCTGGTGCTTGCGGGATCGGAGACTTCGCTTAACGGCTTTGACGATGTTTATTCATTCTATCACATCTGCAAGGTGGCAGGGGATCCGGTTATTATTGTCGGTGGCGGCCGCGTAGGGCGGGCAGTGGCAGCCAGATTTCAGGAAATGGAAGTTCCTTATCTGATTATTGAGAAAAGCCGCAGATATAAAGAGAAAGACAGCCATTATGTTTTTGGCGATGCGGCTGATATCCATACGCTGGAGAAAGCATGGTTTGAAAAAGCACCGGCGGCGCTCATTACGTCTCATGATGACGCCACCAATATTTATCTTACCAAATATTTAAGAAGTCTCCGGCCGGATATGCAGATTTTGAGCAGGGCCAGTGAAGAACGTAATGTATCCACATTGCATCGCGCGGGAGCCGACTTCGTTATGTCCTATGCTTCTCTGGGTGCGAACGCCATCTTCAATTTTCTGCGCAATGAGGAAACACTGCTTTTGTTTGAAGGATTGAATTTCTTTCATTTACAGGCCCCGGATAATCTCATCGGTAAAACCATTGCCGAGTCAGGTATCAGGGAGAGAACCGGCTGCACCGTGGTCGCCGTCCATAATAATAATGCTACTACGATTAATCCGGAGCCGTCCCGGCAAATAGGTAAGTATGACGAACTGGTTTTAATTGGTACCTACGATGCGGAAACGTCTTTTTTAAGGGAGTTTATCGGATGATGGAGGACACGGAGAAATAATCCACTAATGAACAAAAATATTCGTTTCATTGTCTGATTAGTGTTGATTTGCGGTTGATGAGGATGTATATAAGACAAGCAGTTTTATTCCAATACATAAAGGAGGCAATACATGAACAAAGCGCAATTAATCGATGAAGTGGCAAAAGTTACTTGCAGCAAGAAGGAAGCGGCGGTAGCATTGGATGCAACGCTGGCGGCAATCCAGAAAGCACTGAAGAAAGGCGACGATGTTACACTCGTAGGTTTCGGCACGTTTAGTGTCAGCAAAAGAAAAGCCCGCAAAGGCAGGAACCCCCAGACCGGCGAAGCCATTAAAATTGCCGCCAAGAAGGTTCCGGTATTCAAAGCAGGCAAAGGTCTGAAAGACGCAGTCAAATAAATATTACATTAGCACATGCTGAATAGAGCCGTTTCTTCCGCTTCTGGCGGGGGGGCGGCTCTTTTTTTTGGTTATTACTCTCTCCTTATAACATATTAAATGATTCTAAAATAAATTGCCGCCACGGCGCCGCCGTCCGTTGATAGTTTCCGTTTTAAAACTGCAAACCAATCGACAAAAAGATGAATTTCTGTTATCAAAAAAACACGGAGAGACAAAAAGATGAGACCGCGGATGAACAATATTATAAAATATTGGAAATACATCGTCTTTTTAATTGGGTTTCTAATCCTGAGCGCTTATCTGCTTTATCTGGCCTATGAATCCGTGAGACGGGAAATGATTAACGATCTTAACAAAAGCCATGCCATTCACGCCAGGCAGGCGGCCCGCGGGATTGAGGCTTTTTTTAGCGACCATATCACAATGCTGGCGGAGCTTGCAGAAAATCCGCATGTTGTTGACCTCGATCAGGCCGGGGTTCAAATGATGAAAGCGTTTTTTAAATCCCACCATGAGGAAATAATCATTATCTCGCGTATTGACCGCGAGGGCCGGATCATTAATGCTGTTCCTTATAACAGGGACGTAATCAATCAGACAGTAACCGATCTGGCTGTTTTCCGTGAAGTAAAAGATACCGGCCGTCCGGCAGTAAGTGATGTATTTACCAACCGGCGTGGCCACAAGACCATTATCATTCATGCGCCCATCACCAAGAAAGGCTTGTTTAACGGCACATTATCCGCACAGGTGCCGATGGATTTAATTGCTTCCCGTTATATCCAGGATATCAGAATCGGTGACGAAGGTTATGCCTGGGTGATCAGCAAAAAGGGTGTCGAACTTTCCTGTCCGGTTCCGGGCCACGTCGGCAAATCTGTTTTTGTCAACTGTCAGGATTTTCCCGCTATTCTGGCCATGGCCGAAAGAATGATCAGGCAGGAAGAAGGATTTGCTACTTATAGGTTTAACCAGCTCCGCAAGGCCAATGTAATCCCGTTGACAAAACATGCTTTTTTCATGCCGATTAAACTGGGCAATACTTTTTGGTCCATCGTTGTGGCCACGCCGGAACAGGAAGTAATGGGCACGCTCAAAGATTTTCGGAATCAGTTGATTATCATTGCCATCCTGCTGATTGCCGGAATTGCCGTCTTTTTGTATTTATTATTCAAGAACAATATTTTGGTTAAAGAAATCGAAAAAAGGAAGATCGCGGAAGAGTACAACCGCCTGCTGGCGCTTGTACTGGATCAGATCCGCGACCGGGTGACGGTGACGGATCTGACCGGTAAAATTACCTATATAAACGAAGCGCAGAAGTTATCGTTGGGATTTCCTCCAGAAGAGCTTATCGGAAGGAGTGTCGAAATATACGGAAATAATGC
>CAYYBK010000122.1:0-6111 GCA_964470015.1 uncultured Syntrophales bacterium | reverse complement strand
GATGATGGTGGTGCAGGCCGGCGATACCGTCACCGTCGAGGTACTGGAGGGATCCAAAGCGATCCGCCAGATTCCTGTGACGGCACTGGCCAAGCTGTATCTGGGAGTTATGGGTTATATGGACGTAAGTGCGCTCAATCGCCTGATGCGGGAAGGCAATGCCATCTCGGGGGTGTATATCACGGCAGATACCCGCTACCGGGAAAAACTTTACCGGAGTTTCGTCGATATGCCGCGCGTTTCCGGCACCATCGTTCGTAAAAACGAAATCCGCAATTTTTATGATGTACAGGCCAAAGGGATGCTTTTCTTCACTTTTGTCGCAACCCTGATGGCCGCATCCATCTCCATCGGCGTATTCTATAATAATGCGCGCATCGCCCTTTCCGAGCGCAGCCGCGAACTGTCCAGCCTCCGCGTGCTGGGCTATACGCGCGGCGAAATATCCTATATCCTTTTAGGGGAGCTGGCTTTCATCGCACTGGCCGCCATTCCGCTCGGATTCCTCCTCGGCTACGGTCTTTGCGCTTACATAACAACATTGCTGCAATCAGATCTTTTCCGCGTCCCGCTGGCGGTGGGATTAAAGACATTTTCCCTCTCCGCGGCGGTGGTGCTGGCCTCGGCTTCACTGTCAGGGCTGATTGTACGGCATAAACTTGATCACCTTGATCTTGTTGAGGTCTTGAAAACAAGAGAATAGTGATCTATAGAAAAAATGGAGGATGCTCCAATATGAATGTGGCCTTGCGTCGAAAATTATTTGTAATGATAATCATTGCTGCTGTTGTCTTAAACACAGCATACGGTTTTTTCTGGGAAGCAATAGAAGTCGATCTCGTGCCCGTTATCCGCGCTCCCCTGCAGGTGACGATTGAGGAGGAGGGCCGTACGCGCCTGAAAGAACGTTTTGTGGTGACGGCTCCGGTTACCGGCTACATGGAGCGGATTTCGGCAAAAGTCGGCGACATGGTACAAAAGGGCCAGAATCTTGTCGTTCTGAACCCGTTGCGGTCGCCGGCACTGGATCCCCGCAGCCGGGCGGAAGCGGAAGTCGGCGTGCGGACGGCCGAAGCCGCTCTGCATGCCGCGGTCGAAAAAGAAAGCGCGGCAGCGGCCGATGCCGATTATCTGGAAAAGAAACTGGAAAGGATGAAAAATCTTTATTCCCGCGGTTCCATTGCCAAAGATCAGTATGATCAAATGGAAGCGGAAGCAAAAAAAATGCGGGCGATCCATCGCTCTTCCCGGGCGGCCGTCGATGTCGCCCGTTCCGATCTGGAGCTGACAAAGACTATACTGAAGGACTTCGCCGCCCCCCAAAACATTTCCGGACACAGCAAGCTTTACGTTTCCAGTCCGGTCAGCGGAAGCATCTTCCGCGTTTATCGGGAAAGCGAAGGGACAGTTAATGTCGGCGATCCTCTTTTTGATATCGGAAATGTCCGGGAGATGGAAGTGCGCGTCGAAGTGCTTTCCTCCGACGCCGTAAAGATCAAACCGGGCACCACGGTCTTCTTCAAACGCTGGGGCGGTGAAAAAACGCTTACCGGTAAGGTGCGCGTAGTCGAGCCCGCCGGTTTTACCAAAATATCCAGCCTGGGTGTGGAAGAACAAAGAACATTAATCATCGCCGAAATAACATCTCCCGCAGAAATCTGGGAAGCACTGGGCGACGCCTACAGACTGGAAGCGCATTTTGTCGTCTGGGAAGGCCGGCAAATCCTGCAAGTACCGACCAGCGCGCTCTTTCGTTACGGACAGGAATGGGCGCTCTTTGTTGCGGAAAGCGGGAAAGCGCAGCGGCGGATGGTGGAAATAGGCCAGAACAACGGCTTGGCGGCGCAGATAATCGCCGGGGTGAAGGAAAAAGAACTTGTTATCGCGCATCCGGACGATGCCGTAAGCGATGGAGTAAGAATTAAACAAAGATAATAAAATTTGCGGCTGGAAATCGCGAAAAAATACGGTGCCTGATCAATAAATTATGATAGACTTAGCAATCAGTGGTTTGAGGATGCAAGAATGATTATTGCAAGTTATCCCATGGCAAAGGAAGCGTTTATTCTTTTAAAAAACGAAACATAAAGCAAGCACCGCAGCAGTCCGAAACATTGAAAAAAGAGCGGTGAAAAAATATTAAACAAAAAACGGAGGCCTTTTATGTGGAACAAAATTAAAACAACCGGCGGATTATCAATATTACTGCTGATTTTCTTTGCGGCAGCTGCTACCGGCACTTATGCCCAGCAATCCAAGGCATCACTGAGCGGCACGTGGGCGGTAAAATACGCCGACAACTCTGAAGGAACGATGAATGTGGGAAAAAACAACTTTACCATCAATATACCCGAAGTCGGAGCAATCAAAGGTATGATTCAGACCAGCGGTGATTACTTTGAATCCATTTTGAGCGATCGGCAAAACGGGATTAATTTTCTTTTCGGTTATATCAAAGGAAATAAACTGGAAGGGAAATTGCAGGAAAAAATTCCCTGCGCCGAATTGAAGAAAGCTTTTAAAAGCGGTGTTGCCGTCGGCACCAATACTTGCCAGTCGCCTTTTACCGCAGTGAAAAAATAATTTTACCACCCGTCCGTATTCCTTTCCGGGCAATACGGCCTTTCCCTAATTAACCGGCTTGAATTCTATGATTACCTTGCCGGGATTGGAACTGTTGTATTTATCGTTGTCACAGCGTTTCCATGTGCCAAGATCAAACCAGAAACCCAAATCAAACTCCTTTGTTTTGATCGTTTTGCCTTCTCCCCGGAGCGTTGTGAAGTAACAATATTCTCCGAATTCGTAAGGCATTTTATCGGTGCTTTCCCCTCTGCCTTTTTCATTGAACAGCGCACCGTTGTATTTTTTGATCAGCTTGACCAGGACGTTCCCCAGAATATTGTAGTAAGTATGTTCAGCGCTGTAGTCGGCGGTATTGAATTCTTTTTGGGCGTGAACCGACTTGATACGGCCGCTTTTCGCCCGGCAGATTATTTTGAATCCATCCAAATAACCTTCGTAAGCAAATCCATATTCATCATCGCTGCCGGATCTTAAAAAATCATCCGGAATTGCCGCCGCCGGAGCACCGGGATGAACCTTGAGAATAAAATCGACAAACCTATCATAAGCTGAGGCATCGGAGTTAATTCGGGAGCCGCATAACACCATGACGACAGCAGCAAAAATGATAAGTGCGGTTTTATATCTCATAGCTTATACCTCTCTTTCCCTTGCGGAAATAGTGTAAGGGGAGTACCGCCCCAAAGTCAAGGATAAAAAAATCCGGCAGCGGCAGAAACCGCCGCCACCGCCTGACGGTAACGTAAGAATAGCGTTCCGGATCAACGGGAGATTAAAAAATACGGCGGTATGCAAGGGGCATGACGTTCACAGCCATGTAACTTCTTGTATTTCAGCAAGATTCTTTGCAGCGATCCGTAAATTGTGGTAGTCTAGAAATGAAGTGAGGGAACAAAATTTTGCAGAATGATATTTCCCTATTTTTGAAAGCGATGACGTTTTCTGCGGAGAAGCACCGCCACCAGCGCCGCAAGGATGAACAGGCATCTCCCTATATCAATCATCCGATCGAAGTTGCCAACGTATTGTGGTCGATCGGAAGCGTCTATGACGTCATCACCATCGTTGCCGCACTGCTCCATGATACCATCGAGGACACAAATACCACGCACGAGGAAATTCGCATTAATTTCGGCGAAGAAGTTCTTTCTCTTGTACTGGAGGTCAGCGATGACAAGACTTTGCCGAAGCAGGTACGCAAGCTCAACCAAATCAACAAGGCGTCCTCGCTGTCTTACCGGGCAAAACAGCTGAAGCTGGCAGATAAAATATGCAATATCAGCGATATCGCCTATTTTCCGCCACGGAACTGGCCCTGGCAGAGAAGGTCCGATTATCTGGAATGGGCGGCTTCCGTAATCGACGGTCTGCGCGGCGTAAATTCTGCAATGGAAGCACATTTTGACGAAGTGCTCGCCAGCGCACGGGAAAAGCTGGCACGGGAAAAATATTCCAATGACAAGGGATGAAAAGTTATTTTACCGTCAAACCGGAAATCCGGTAATTAAACTCATAACTCAGTGCACCGCTCCAGTCATCCTGAAAAACACCTTTATAACGGGTACCGTAAACAGGCCCTACCGGCTTGCCGTAAGTATAGAACCAATTAACGATCGGCGCTCCGGAAAATCCCAGTGCAATCCAGTAGGAACCGGGCATTAAAACAGGGGACTCTTTACTAAAACTGAAGTCAACCCAGCGATAACCCGGTTTCAGTGACAGTTGTTCGAGATCGATCATCTCGCTTGTATAAAGAGGAGCGCCGGGTTTGCCCTGATTATCCTGAAAAATATCGACCCAAAGCCAGCCTTCACCGCCGAATTTATGCAGCGCCAGTGCTACTTTGCGTAGTTTCACCGGCTTCTTTAAAACAACAACCTGGGCATACTGCGTCGCCTTTGTCGTTACGTATTCGGCCGTTTCCACGAGAAAGTTGCGGGACATTTCATAGGAATTGGCACCCGATGAAGTGGCGGAACGGGGAAAAGCAAAATCAACATCCTCCGGGAAATCCATATTTCCGTAAACGAAAGGAACGGCAAAGTGCAGTAATTTCTTTTCCGCTTCCGGGATGACGATGGGCGGCGGCGGCGGCGCTATGGCAATTTTCTTGAACTCGGCCCTTATACCCGGCCCCAGAAGCAGATTTTTCGGACCGTAATTCTGCCGGCTTCCCTGAAATTTAACGGCATCGGACATAAAACCGACATCTATTATCTCCTGCAGTTTTGGCTTAATGCGGGCATCGGAAGATTGTGCCCAGCGCACCAGGCCATCATTCTTTGTTTCATTATTATCAACACCGACTTCAATGCGGACAAACCGGTTGGATACAAAAAGCTGCATATTCTGCGGATCATAAGGCACCCAACCTTTATCCGGGAACCACACTTCAATCCAGGAATGTCTTCCCTGCCCCATCTTAAAAGTAAGAGTTCCCTTTTCCCAGGCGACATCGAAAGGCTGATTCAAAGTTACGCCGTTAACAATACGCACCGGTACTCCGACGGAGCGCAGCAGCGCCGCGCTGAGATGAGAAAAGTTCTGACAATTTCCCTTACCAGATTCGAGCGAATAAATAGCGTCGTATCTGGCTGGCGGGTTGACATACCGCACATTATCCACCACCCAGGAAATAATCCGCTGTACGGCGTCAAACTGGGTTTTCACATCAGTGGTCAATTGAGCGGCAAGCCTGCGGATTTCCGGGTGATCCGCCTGCACTTGAGCGGTAGCCCTTAAATAATCAGCCATATCAGGAGAGATATTGGCCAGGGGAAAAGACGCATTCGTTTCCATTACTTTCAATGCGGTTCGGGTCACGGCATCAAAGGAAACAACGGCATTAATGTGACCGGGAACATTTGTCCATGAAGCAAGAATAGTTCGGTTGCCGCGCGTATCGCTGGAAGACTTTCTTTCCTCGGCTTCCGGTGAAAACGATATTTTCAGATTGCTAATTTGCTGATTATACGTAGGAGATTCAAAACTCTGAGGCAAGACGAAACTCAGCGTCAGTTTCTGCATGGCGTCGCCCGCAGTTATATGATGCTGCAGCTCATAATGAATCGTAGAAGACATGTCGCCGTTCACGATAAAGTTTTCGGCAAAGCCGGTATGCGCTGTTGCCGTTAACGCCAGAAATATTAAGCTTAAATACTTTTTCATCGGAGTTTCCCCTTTTTGAATTCTCGTTCAATATAAGACAGAGAAGGTTTCAAAGTCAACGGGAACAAAAACGATAACAATCAGTATGTTACATATTATCACCAAAAATATAATTGACAATGATCCGATTATGGATAAATTATGCTCCAGATTGACGGCAAAAAAGTTGATCGGAGAAAGGGGATATGTTTAATGTTCACGGTTACCGACAAGGCGGCTGAAGTGATCAAGGATTTTCTCAAAGATAAAAATGAAGGTTCCGCAATAAGAATAACAATGTCCATTGGCTGATCCGGGCCCTCGCTGGGTCTGGCTCTGGATGAGCCGAAAAACGAAGATGAAGTCTTTAACGAAAAG
>CAYYBK010000121.1:3291-6142 GCA_964470015.1 uncultured Syntrophales bacterium | reverse complement strand
GTCACCGGAGAAAGACGGGAACAATGAGTCAGCAGATACAATATGATCGGCCGGTACCAGTTGCCGAAGGAATTTACTGGGTCGGATTCTATGAAGAGGCTACCAATTTTCATTGCAACCCCTATATCGTCGTTGCGGGTGATCAGGCCGTGGTTATCGATAGCGGCAGCAGGCCTGACTTTGCGGTAGTGATGATGAAAATTCTTCAGGCCGGCATCAACCCGAAACAAATATCAGCGCTTATTTATCAGCATCCCGACCCCGATCTTTGCGGTTCGGTGCCCAATATGGTGGATATCTGCGAAAACGACAATCTGATTATCCTTTCCGAGGCGGATAACAATGTTTTTATCAATTATTATCTGGAGAAGGAAAAACACCGGATGTTGCGCTCCATCCATGATCTGAATTATTTTTATGAATTCAACGGCCGCACACTGCAATTCATCAAAACTCCGTATGCGCACAGCCCCGGCAGCTTTGTGACTTATGATCAGCGGACAAAAACTCTTTTCAGCAGCGATATTTTTGGAAGTTATTCCCGCTTTTGGGATTTGTTCCTCAAATTCGATGACGCCTGCTTCGAATGTCCGGGGTATGAAAAGTGCCCCCAGGGCAAAGATTACTGCGCGTTGATGGATATTCTTTTGTTTCATCAGCGAATCATGCCTTCGGGAAAGGCCTTGAAATATGCTATGAATGTCATTAAAAAATTTGATATCGACGTTATTGCCCCCCAGCACGGCAGTGTACTCAACAACAGAAAAGATATTTATGCTCTTATCGAGAAATTAGCCTCGCTGGAAAGAGTCGGCATCGACATTTATCCTTGAAGATTAATCGTCTTGCATGTGTTGAGACTTGCTGCTTACAGAAAAATAATTAAACATATAAGGAATAATAATCAATGCTGAAGGATTATCAGAAGAAAATAATAGACCTTTTGGAACAGCTGGAAACGCGGATGGCCGATCTTTACAGGCTTTTTGCCGTGAAATACCCCCGCCGCAAGGATTTATGGGATTTGCTGGTGGCGGAAGAAACCCGGCATGCCGAATATATCAGGAACCTGCGTACCCTGGTTGATGAGGGGAAGGTTATCTTTGATGAAAAAATGACGAAAACTTACACCGTCCAGACTTTCATCGATAATGTGAAAAATATTTATGCCGAAGTGGAAGCGGGGAAAGTTCCGCTGGCGAAGGCGCTGATTGTGAGCAATGATTTTGAGCAATCCATTATTGAAAGAAAATTTTATGATTATTTCATCTTAAAAGATCCCGCCCTGAGAGCCATATTAAATGAAATCAAAACGGATACTTTTCAACATTCATCAAAAATAAATAAAGCCCTGCAGGAAGAAAAAAACAGAACATAGCGAATATTTTTTTACCAGGCCTAATTAAGGGGAGAAAACGGATCATTTTTAATACCCGTGCCCGGAGGTTTCTCTCCGTTTTCATCAGCAAATCCGCCGCCGCATGCCTTTTTACTCCAAGAACCGTATTTTCATATTGACTGTACCGGACATCTGGTATAGTAAAACATCCACCGATAACGGGCCTTGTTTGGTTCATTCTGCAATTAAGGAGTCGCTATTCTTGTCGGCAGGTCTGATTATAAAAGCAAAAACAAATTCATCGGAGCGTTTTACGGCGTGGCACCGGTGCATGCAATGGAGGAGGCTTGACAGGTATGGCCAGAAAAAATGCTGATTATTACGGGCATATTGTTTTTTTTATAATAGCTGTCGCATTTACGGTTTTTACGGGCTGCGGCAATCAACCGGCGGAGGGGGTGACGACGGCGCCGGTGGTGAAGGTCAGCGATGTAGTAATAAAAGATGTCGCCGTCTGGTCCGAATGGACGGCCTCAACCGACGGTTTGGTCAACGCAACAATCCGTCCGCAGGTACAGGGATATCTGCTGGCACAGCATTATATCGAGGGTGATTTCGTTAAAAAGGGCCAGCTTCTTTTTGAAATTGATGCCGGGACTTTTGCCGCGGCGCTGAAACAGGCCCGTAGCAGAGTCAATCAGGCCCGGGTCGAATGGGAAAACGCCAGGGCCAACCTGGAACGGGTAAAGCCCCTTGCCACATACAAAGCTTTGAGCGCCAGGGATCTTGATGAAGCCGTCCGCCTGGAAGGCTCCTGCCGGGCGGCGCTGGATGCGGTCACGGCGGTCGCGGAAAAAGCCGAACTTGATCTCAAATTTACGCGCATTTTAAGTCCCATTGACGGAATTGCGGGAAGCGCCAAGGCGCAGGTGGGCAACCTGGTAGGACCTGGTTTTACCGAAGAACTGACCACCGTCTCTACGCTTGATCCCATCAAAGTTAATGTCCCGCTGACGGAGCAGGAGTATGTGCGGGACATGCGCAGCGGCGGCAACGGAAAGGCCAAACTGGAACTGATTCTGGCTGATGGCAGTGTTCATCCGCATAAAGGCCGGTTCACCTTCGTGGACCGGCAGGTGGATGTCGGTACCGGTACGATTAAGGTGGCGGCGCTTTTCCCCAATCCGGGCAATTTTCTGCGCCCCGGCCAGTTTGCCCGAGTCCGGGCGGAAACGGCGCTGCGCAGGAACGTTGCCCTGGTTCCGCAGCGGGCGGTCATCGATGTTCAGGGGAAATACGAAGTCGCTGTCGTCAATTCCGACAACAAAATCGAGATGATTCCCATCAAGGTAGGAGCCCGCAGCGGCGATTTGTGGATCGTCGAAGAAGGGCTGAAGGCCGGTCAAAAAGTGGTCGTGGAAGGAACGCAAAAGGTACGTTCGGGAACGTCCGTGGCACAGCAGCCTTTCCAGCCGTCTTCCGCAGGCCCGGCGGGGCAGCGCAGATAGGGGA
>CAYYBK010000121.1:0-3281 GCA_964470015.1 uncultured Syntrophales bacterium | reverse complement strand
GCTATGGCCAGGTTCTTCATCGACAGACCCATCGTGGCAATTGTCATCGCCATCATCATTGTCACTATGGGTGTTATTTCGATCTTCGGCCTGCCGGTTGAACGCTTCCCGAATATCGTTCCGCCGGAAGTCCGGGTGGAAGCAGTTTATACCGGCGCCGATGCGGAAACACTCGAGAAATCGGTGGCGACGCCCATCGAACAGCAGATGAGCGGTGTTGACTACCTGAATTACATGTACTCGATGAATTCTTCCAGCGGCATGCTGCGCCTCTATGTAAATTTCGACGTGAAGAGCAATCCCGACATCGACCAGATTCTCGCCCAGTTAAGGCAAAGCCAGGCCCAATCCCAGCTTCCGGATGATGTACGCAACTACGGCGTAACAGTGAAAAAAGGCGGATCGGCTCCGATGATGATTCTTGCCCTTCATTCGCCGAAGGGAACCAGGGATGCGGTATTTCTCGCCAACTACGCCAATATCAGTCTCAACGACCGGCTGCTGCGCGTTCCCGGTGTTGCGCAGGTCAATATTTTCGGAGCGGGTCAATACGCCCTCCGTATCTGGGTAAAACCCGATATTCTCGCTAAAATGGGTATTACGGTGCCGGAGATCGTAAGCGCCGTGAAAAAACAGAATGCTGTCAATCCCGCGGGTAAAATAGGAGGCGATCCGATCCCACGGGGACAGGAGTTCACTTACACTGTCCGCACATCCGGCCGCCTCGTCTCGGAGGAAGATTTCGGTTCGATTGTCGTGCGCTCCAATACGGACGGCTCGCTGGTGCGGCTGAAAGATGTCGCCCGCATCGAACTCGGCGCCCAGGATTATAATATGCGCAACAGGCTGAACGGCAAGCCTTCGGCAATGATTGCCCTTTATCAGACGCCCGGTACGAACGCGCTTGAAGCCGCCAAAGGCGTGAAGAAGGTCATGGAAGAAGCAAAAAACAGATTCCCCTCCGATCTTGATTATGTCGTTGCCATCGATACCACAAAAAGCGTGACCGAAGGGATAAAAGAAATCGTCAAAACCATCATTGCCGCCGTAGTTCTGGTTATTATCGTCGTTTTCATTTTTCTGCAGGGCTGGCGGGCGACGATCATCCCCACGCTGGCGATTCCCGTTTCTTTGCTCGGGACCTTTGCGTTTTTCCCTTTGCTGGGTTTTTCCATCAATACGCTGTCCCTTTTCGGGCTTGTCCTGGCGATCGGGCTCGTCGTGGATAACGCCATCATCGTTGTCGAAGCCGTGGAGCGGCATATAGAGGAGGGGCTTTCCCCGCGGGATGCAACTATCAAGACGATGGAGGAAGTTTCCGGGCCGATCATTGCCATAACGCTGATCCTCATGGTGGTCTTTGTTCCCACCATCTTTATTCCGGGCATTACGGGGCGGCTTTATCAGCAGTTTGCCGTGACTATTGCCGTATCCGTGCTGCTTTCCACCGTCAATGCCCTGACGTTAAGCCCCGCTCTGGCGGCGATGATTTTGCAACCGCGCCGGGAAGGCCGGGGCTTGCTGAAGCGTTTTTACCGGCATTTCAACATCCTTTTCGGTAAGACAACCGGCAGATATGTCAATCTCTGCGGTTATCTGATTAAAAAAAGTTTTATCGGCCTGGCCTTTATCACTGCCGTCATCATCTTTGTTTCTGTTCTGGGGAAGTCCCTGCCGACCGGCTTTCTTCCGGAAGAAGACGAGGGCTACTTTTACATCAACGTTGTCCTGCCCGGAGCCGCTTCTCTGGAGCGTACCGATGCGGCCTGCCGCCAGATCGAGGCCATCCTGGCCCGGACGCCGGGCATCCAGTATTATACGACCGTCGCCGGTTTCAGTCTTTTCGAAACGTCGCCGAATCCATCCATGGCCTTCTATAACGTTAATATGAAGGACTGGAACGACAGGAAGAATCCCGAGGAACAGATCGGCGCCGTCCTTGAGAATCTTAATCGCGAACTTGCCGCCCTCCCGCAGGGAATAGCTTTTGCGTTTCGTCCTCCGGCCATCCCCGGCATCGGTCATGCCGGCGGAGTTACATTTATTCTTCAGGATCGTGAGGGAAAGGAAATCGGTTTCCTTGCCGCCAATACCGTTAAGTTTATAGAAGCGGCGCGAAAACGTCCCGAGCTGGCCCGCGTAACGACATCCTTCCAGGCAGGTGTTCCGCAGATGCTTGTTAAACTGGACCGCGATAAGGCTCTGCGGCAGGGAGTCGATGTGGGCGATGTTTATCAGACGCTGCAGGCTTTTATGGGAGGCGCCTTCGTCAATTACTTCAATCGCTTCGGAAGGCAGTGGCAGGTTTACGTTCAGGCGGACGGTGTTTACCGGGGGAATGCGGAAAATATAGGGTTGTTTTCTGTTCTCAACGAACAGCGCCAGTCCGTGCCGCTTTCTTCCTTCATCAGGATTGAACCGACATCGGGGCCCGAAACGACCATGCGCTTTAACCTTTACCGTTCCGCCCGGATCGACGTAACCGCAAATCCGGGTTACAGCTCCGCCCAGGCGATGAAGGCTTTGGAGGAAGTTTTTCAGGAAACAATGCCCCGCGAAATGGGATTTAACTATTTAGGCATGAGTTTTCAGGAGAAGAAAGCACAGCAGGGCGTGCCGGCCTGGGCGATTTTTGCCTTTTCACTTTTCTGCGTCTTTCTTATCCTTGCCGCTCAATATGAAAGCTGGTCGCTGCCGGTAAGCGTCCTTATTACCACACCCATTGCCGTTTTCGGAGCGCTTGCCGCTATCTGGCTGCGCGGTCAGACGAATAATGTTTACGCCCAGATCGGTTTGATCGTGCTCATCGGTCTCACCGCCAAAAACGCTATCTTGATCGTTGAGTTTGCCAAAAGGGCGCACGAACGCGGCGCGCCTCTGCTGGAGGCGGCGCTGGAAGGCGCGCGCTTAAGGCTGCGGCCGATCTTGATGACATCATTTGCTTTTATTCTGGGCGTTGCGCCGCTGGCCGTTTCCACGGGTACGGGAGCCGCCGGCAGACAAATCATGGGGACGGTCGTGGCCGGCGGAACGATTGCGGCTTCCTTTATTGCCGTTTTCCTCATTCCCGTGGCTTTTTATGTCATTGGAAAAATGGCGGCCGGCGGAAAAGACGGCGCAAGGGATTTGCGGAAAGGGGGAACCGGTTGTGAGTAAAACAATGCCTTTCCTGCCGTCGCTGTTGTTTATTCTTCTTATTGCCGGCTGTACGCTCGGGCCGGATTATCAACGCCCGGCCACCGGGGTTACTGACCAGTGGCGCTATACGGAAAAAAACATGC
>CAYYBK010000120.1:0-6219 GCA_964470015.1 uncultured Syntrophales bacterium | reverse complement strand
CAAGCGCTGTACGATGACTCTATCCTGTAAAGGTCTGATTTTCATGCTTTTTCCTCTCCTTTCCTAATTTTAAAATTTATTTAACAGTGCTGTTGAGCGGCGATATAATATGCACTATTTTCCGCGTGTCAAGGTTTATGAAAAATTTTTAGCAAAATTTTATTGATTAACTCACCGGCGCGGGGCGAGCCGGAGAAGCATGCTCCATTGTGGCCGGTGTGATTTGATTTTCCTGTTTTTAAAACAAGCACGCCAGCAATTCTTTCAGCGAGCTGACGGTAAGGATTTGAATTTTAGAACCGTCGGCAAAGTTGGCGGATTTGCCGGCCGGCACCAGGCAGCGATTGAATCCCAGACGGTAGGCCTCCCGGATACGTATCTCCATCTGAGAAATCGCCCGTACCTCACCGGTCAGCCCGACTTCCCCCAAAACGACGGTGCGTCCGTCAATCGGCCGGTCCAGAAAGCTCGAGGCCATGGCCGCAACAATGCCGAGATCTACCGCCGGCTCTTCCACCCGGACACCGCCGGCAACATTAATAAATATATCGGAGCCGCTCAGATGCAAGCCGCATATCTTATCGAGTACGGCAACCAGCAGCGAAACCCGGTTATGATCGACGCCGATAGCTGTGCGCCGCGGCGTTCCCAGATTGGTGGCACTGACCAGCGCCTGGACTTCCACCAGAATCGGCCTTGTTCCTTCCAGGCTCGGAACAACGACGGAACCGGCAACATTCTGCGGCCTTTCGGCCAGAAAAAAAGCAGAGGGATTGGGCACTTCCCGCAACCCCTGCTCCTGCATTTCAAAAACACCAATCTCGTTGGTCGGGCCAAAACGGTTTTTCATTCCCCGGATGATACGATAGGCATGGCCGGAATCACCCTCGAAGTAAAGAACCGTATCGACCATATGTTCCAGCACTTTGGGACCGGCGATGGAACCGTCTTTCGTAACATGACCGATCAAAAAAACAGGAATACCGTATTTTTTGGAGAACAATATCAACCGCGAGGAAGCTTCCCGCACTTGACCTACGCTTCCCGGCGCCGACATCAGCTCCGCCGAATACACCGTCTGAATGGAATCAATCACAATAAAAGCAGGTTTATGCACTTTTACCTGTTCCAGTATTTTTTCCAGCGAAACCTCCACGAGCACCAGCAGATTTTTGGAAGAAGCGCCGACCCTTTTACTGCGGAGCCTGATCTGACTCGCCGATTCTTCACCGGAAACATAAAGAACTTTCCAACCCAATACCGCCAGATTTTGCATCATCTGCAGAAGCAGCGTGGATTTGCCGATACCCGGCTCGCCGCCGATCAGAACAGCCGATCCCCCGACGATGCCTCCGCCCAATACACGGTCGATTTCGGCGATGCCGGTTGCCGTCCGGGTACCTTCTTCCGCCGGAATGTCCTCAATCGGCAGGGGCCGGCCGTCAAATTTCATCTCGGAGCGGCTTTCCGCATCGGTCTGCACAATCAGCTCTTCGGCAAAGCAATTCCAGCCGCTGCAGGACGGACATTTGCCCAGCCATTTGGGGGACATATAGCCGCAATGCTGACAAAAAAAGCCTGTTTTACTTTTCTTCATTTGCCTTTCTCCTAAAACGGCAGTTGCAGAAGAACATATTTTCCAACGGTCTGTCAATGCGAATTGGACAAAAACGCCGCCTCAATTTTGCGAGGCAGAAAACAGCGCAAAAACAACCCGCGCAACAGACCAAAACCGCCACCGGCATCGGTCTTATCAGTCAGCGGTCATATCTATTTTTGAAATTCATCCGGTTTGCCGGTTTTTTATCTACAAGTTTTTTATCTGTTTTTTATCTTGACTTTGGGAAAAGGCTTCGTTAGCTTTATAAAGTAAATTGTAAAAATGTCTTCCGAAAATTATGTCATGTCCAGAGATTTACTACAATATTTTTTAAAGGAGTGGAAATGAAAAATATACTGATAATAATTCTGACCGTCGCAATCCTTCCTCTTTCTTCCGCACTGGCGGCGCAAGAAATTAAACCGGCGACCATGGAAAAGTATCGGCAGCTGAAAGCCGATCTGGAGCAATTACAACAGTCCAAAGTGGGAATTTACGCCAAGGATATTCTGGACCGGGCAAATCGGACGCTGACCAAGGCATCGGAAGAAATAGACGCAAAAAACGAAAAAACAACGCTGGAAGTGCTGGACATGGCAATACTTCAGCTCGACCTGGCCAAAGTCAAGACCGAAGAGCTGGAAGCGGCCCAGAAAACAGCCGTGACCAGGTCCAAGGCGGACAAATTAAACCAGCAGCTTAATGACATTCTTGCCGGGAAAGGAGATTCAAAATGAAAAAAACATCCGTCATCCTTATTTTATTCCTTTTCTTTTTCCTGCAAGCCGGTGCTGTCCTGGCCGATAAGGAACAACTGCAATTCAACATTCAGAAAGCTAAGACCGATATTGAAACCGGCCAGAAAAAGAGCGAGGAAGCGAAGCTTTCCGTCACAGAGCTGCAGAAAGCCCGCGAGCTTATCAAGCAGGCGGAAAACACCCTCGAAAAAAACAAGAACTGGCGCGGCGCATTGAACAAGGAGGCGGAACCTTTAATCGCTTATTACACGGAAATGGCCGAGATCTATACCGCCATCGCTTTGTCCCGGCTGGGCAAAAACGACCAGGAAAAGGAAAATGCCCGGCTGGAAAAATTAATTCCCGAAATTGAAGCGAAAATAAAAGTTTTTGACGACAAGAACGCCGAAATCAAAAAACTAAGGGAAGAACTGGAAAAACCTCAGGGCAAGATTCGCGACGTCAACAGTGAAATAGCAAAGCTCCAGAAGGAAAAAGCAGAATTAACCGAAAAAGCAGCGCAATTGAAATCGGAGAACGAAAAATCGGCGGGGAAAATAGAAACCCTCAATGAAGTAGTTGTTTCCGTAAGGAAGGATCTTACCGAAAAGATAAAAACGGTGGAGAATCTTTCCGTAGAAAACAAACTGCTGCAGGATAACATAAAATCCGTGGAAGCCCAAAAAGGCGGCAACCTCCTGGAACTGCAGACAAAGCTGAATTTTTTTGAAACGATCAGTAAATTCGGGTTTCTGTCCCGAACCGCCGGCAATGAGTGCACCTTTATCGTACCGCGCAATAAATTAATAAAAGCAACCGGAAAATCAATCGTGCTGAACGCGGAGGCGGACCGCTTTATTACGGAAATCGCCGAAAGCATCAAATCATTCCCGGCAGGCAAGATGGCCGTCAAGGTTCACGGCTTCGGTAAACCATCAACTACCGAAGATGCAAAAAGCACGGCAGCCATGGCTAATTTGGTGAAAAAAGCCTTTGCCGGCAAGGGAATCAATGAATCGGCCATAGAAGCATCCGGCGCAGGCACGGCGGCACCTCTTTTTTCGAAAAGCGCCGCTGAAGAAAACAGACGGGTGGAAATAACAATCAGCAACATGACGGTAAAAAAATAGCCGCTGAGCCACTTGCCCCGGAAAAGCAGCTATTTGCTTTGACTTTTTTCGGCAAGCGCCAGCAGTTCGGCGATAATTCTGCCGCGCTCACCGTCCGTGAAGGGAGACAGGTTCATTACCTCCCAAAATCTCAGTCCGCTCGTAGCCAGGGCAATCACTGCAGCACGCTCAAAACTGAGCCCTTCCCGGGTGAGGTCGGCGATAACATGGCCGTGATCTTCCCGGGCTGGCGCCAGCAGTCCCGGATTATGCGTTCCGGAAGCGATAATGGCGGCGGAAACGTCTTTGTTGGCACCACTATCCTCATCAAGCAACGAGAGCACATAGACTGCCGCTTCCTTCCCCTGTCCATCCGGAATTTCCGCACGCTTCCTTCGCCTGTTTTCGGCAATATGCCTTCTTCGCCTGTCCAGCATACCCCTGAGCAGAGCCTCCTTATCGGGAAAATGATAGAGCAGGCCGCCCCGGCTGATACCTGCCTTCGCGGCGACGGCCTGCAGCGTCAGATGTCTTGCCCCCGCTGCAATCACCACCTGCTCCGCCGCATCAATAATCTTCTCCCGGGCATTGTCTGAATGCTGTCCCATATTAACCTCGCCTTTTTACGATAGTGCGGTGCCTTTTTACCTGCCGGCTATTTCAATCCGGTTTTCGACGATTTTAACTCCCGCCACGGCCAAAACGGACCGCTCCGCCTCCGATTTTTCCCAGGGAACCTGAACAACTCCCGTTAAGCAAACCTTTCCCGGCGCGGCGACAAACGACGAAATGTAGCCCGCCGGAAAGCCGGCCTGGACAAGAGCGGCTCTTACCTTGACTGCAAGTTCCATCAAAGCCAATGCGTTTGCGGCATTGCCGCCGCTCTGCCAATTTTCCCTGGCGCGGACGGCGGCCAAAATTACAGCGGCGGCGGCGGAAACAGAAAAATTGTCCGTATTAAGGACAAGATCATACAGCTCGGAGTTGTCCCAATTCCGCCGGAAGGCAAATTTTACAAACCCTTCCCGCTCATGATCGCTCTTCTGCATGACAAGCAGCGCATCCTCCCTGCTGTAACCGCGTTCAGCAAGGCTCTGGATGCGCTTTTCCCGGGACGCGGTTATCCGGACATGAAGCGCATAGGGCAGCGACCGCAGAAGCATGTTTCCGCCCCGTCCGAGAAGAATTGCGCTTCCCTGCCGCGCCAGCTCGTAAATCACGGCATAAAGACGATCAAGGCTGACTTCCGTCCGATAGGAAAAAAATCTCCGGAACGGCGGCGGCATTTTGTCGTTCACTTCTCTGACATCATCAAGAAATCCCATTTCCGCAGCTTTTCTTTCGATATCTTCCGTATCGTAGAAGGCATATTGAAGCTCCTTCGCCACCAGTTTGGCGATTGCCGTTCCGTTCGCCCCCGCCTTTCTGGAAAAGGTAATGAAGTACATTTTATCCTCCCTCGATAACTATTGCGTGGCCAGATTTTCCGCCTTGTCCACCCAGCCACCGCCCATTGCCTTGTAGAGGCTGACGAGAGCGCCAAACAGACCGGCCTGCGTCCGGGCATGGGCGAGCTGAACATTAAAAAGGCTGCGCTCCGCATCCAGCACTTCGAGATAACTGGCATAGCCGTTATCATATTTTATCTGTGCCAGACGGGCATATGCGTGGGCTGTCTCCAGCTGCCGTTTTTGGGCCTGCAGCTGCTCTCTGATTTTGTTTTGATCAATCAATGCGTCGCTCACCTCCCGGCAGGCCTGCTGAATCAAATGCTGATAGCGAATCAGCATTTGCCTCTGGACGGCTTCAGCGGCTTTCACCTGGCCGCCGATCGCACCCGCGGTAAAGATGGGTACAGTAACGGGCAGACCGAAGTTCCATATTCGCGCCGGACCGGTAAAAAGCTCGGACAGCTCGGCGCTTTCCACGCCGAATGATCCGGTAAGCGCGATGCGGGGGAAATACGCCGCTCTGGCTGCGCCGATTTTTGCATTGGCGGCAATCAGTTCCTGCTCCGCCCGCCGAATATCCGGTCTTCTTTCCAAAAGATCCGACGGAAGACCGGCCGGCACCGCCGGCAGCGACAGCTGATCAATGGTTTTCCCCCGGACAACGGCGCCCGGATTTCTTCCTAAAAGGACACTGATCAGGTTTTCCTGCCGGCCGATAAGCTGCTGCATGCCCGGAACGACGGCCAGCGCCGCTTCGTATTCCATTTGCGCCTGCCGCAGCTCCAGTTCGGAGATTACCCCCCGATCAAAACGCAACCGGAACAGCTGCAAGGTATTTTCACGGCTTTTCAGCGTGCTTGCCGCAATTTCCAGCTCCCGGTCAAGGGCGCGCAGATCGATATAGGCGCCGGCTACGGCGCAGACAAGAGACATGATCACCCCGCGGCGGCTATCTTCCGTACTCAGGAGGTTGGCGCGTGCTGCTTCATTGGCACGTTTCACCTTTCCCCATAAATCTATTTCCCAGCCGGCCGTCCCCTGAACTTGGTAAGTATTGTACGGATTATCCGCAGTTTCCGCCGGCGGAGAATTAGTGCGGTAGGAATCTCTTTCCCGAAAGCCGCCGGCCGCACCTTCGGCGCGGGGGAACATTTCCGCTCTTGTTACCCGGTAACGCCCCATAAACTCTTCAATCCGGGCTGCGGCAATCAAGACATCCTTATTTTCTTTCAAGGCGGTGGAAATGAGCTCGTTCAGGACGGGATCTTGAAACTGCTCCCACCAGGCGGTGTCGCCCATTTCCTGCATGATGTTTTCCGTAA
>CAYYBK010000119.1:0-6232 GCA_964470015.1 uncultured Syntrophales bacterium | reverse complement strand
AAACTTCTCGATACAGTTGCACAAATAGCTTCAACGGAAGCGACAATCCTGATTACCGGAGAGTCGGGAACCGGCAAGGAAATGGTTGCCAACGCCATCCATTACAACAGCCAGCGCAAAGAAGCGCCGTTTATTAAAATAAATTGCGCGGCGCTGACCGAAACACTTTTAGAATCGGAATTGTTCGGCCATGAAAAAGGCGCCTTTACCGGTGCCGACCGCAGGCGGGAAGGGAAATTCCGTCAGGCCGACGGCGGCAGTCTGTTCCTGGATGAAATAAGCGAAATGTCGCCGGCAATGCAGGTTAAACTCTTGCGGGTTTTGCAGGAGCGGGAGATAACGAGAGTCGGCGGCGCTGAAGTCGTCAGGATTGACGTCCGGGTGATCGCCGCCTCCAATAAAGACCTGAAACAGCAAATACTAGCGGGTCGTTTCCGGGAAGACTTATTCTACCGGCTGAACGTAGTGAATCTATTTGTCCCACCGCTTCGGGAGAGAAGGGAAGACATTCCCCTTCTGGCGCAGTATTTTTTAAATCTATTTGCCGGCAAAAACTCCAAAAGCATTAAGGGCTTTACACCGCAAGCGATGGAAAAGCTTTTAAAGTACACCTGGCCGGGCAACGTCCGGGAACTTATGAATACCGTGGAAAGGGCGGTTGTTCTTGCCCGGGCGGAATACCTGAATACCGATGATTTGGCGCTGATGACGACAGCTGAGGAGGTTACCGCCGGAACAGCACAAGGCAATTTACCGGAAAATCTTCCCCTGGAGGAAGTGGAAAGAAGGACTATCCTGGAAACGCTGGATGCGGCAGGCGGCAATAAAAGTGAAGCGGCGCGGCGGCTCGGGATTACCCGCAAAACGCTGCGCAAAAAGCTGGAAAACTACGAAAGAAGAAGCTGACGGGATATTGGTTTGAAGGGGAGGTTTCGCATGATCGGATATATGAGGCGGCATGAAAAGTATGTGCAAGAAACGCGGCAAAAAGATTTAGATGCAGCAGCGATAAAAGAGTTGCTTCATTATCATGACAAGCACATTCAATGGATGCAGCAGGAGCGGCTCGCGCATCTTGTTACAATGTTATGCGTCTGTCTGTTTACGCTGCTCGCGTTGGGATTTACCATCATCATACCGACACTACCGGCTATTCTTCTCTGCACCCTGCTGACTGCTCTGACGCTGGCTTATGTCATCCATTATTACCGGCTCGAAAACGGCATCCAGAAATGGTATACTTTATCCGATGAAATCGGCAGAAACAACAAGCTTCAGGCATGATTCATCGCTTCCGAAACAAACCAGCCTTGTTTCCCGCCGGAAACGGATACCGCCTTCGGCCATATAGTGAACCTGAAAAAAACGGCCTTTAGCATTTTTATTTCGGAGCGGCCGGTTTCTTTGATTTCTTCTTCAGAAGTTCCAGCAGTCTGTCCTGAAAATAATACGCCAGAATAAAAACAATAATCCCGGCACCGACAAAGCAGCCCAGGAGGAAGTAATTGCCGTTCCGGGCGGAACTTCCCGTCACCGAAAGCATGATTGTGCCGAGCAGTCGCCCGGCGGATGAAATTATCAGGAACATCCAGAACGGCATCCGGCTCACCCCCATCAGATAAGACAAATAGTCTTTTGGAAATCCCGGAATCAGAAAAAGAAAAAAGGAAACCAGGATACCCTGATGTTCCATGAAGTGATCGAATTTTTCAATGACCGCCGGCTTGACAACTTTTTCCAAAAGCGGCATGCCAAAGAAGTGGGCCAGAATAAAAGCCAGCCAGGAACCAAGCGTAAGTCCGATGGTGGAATAAATCGTCCCCAGAAAAGGGCCGTAAATATAGCCGCCGATGAAACCGGTTAATTCGCCGGGAATCGGCGCGGCGACAACCTGTGTTATCTGCAAAAGAATAAAAACAATTTCATCGTAAGGGGAAGATTTGATAAAATCTATTATCCTGTTTTTATCCTTGAAGAAAACGTGAAGATCATAATAAAAAAACAGATAACTTGATAAAATAACAAGCACGAACAGCAAAACGACGCGCAGCGCTATCTGTTTGTTTGTTGCAGGATTTGCAGGATCCATTTTCCCCATGAACGGCAGTTTTTTGCTTTCCTGCCAATTTTTAAAAGTCAGACCGGTACTCCGTTTCCGTATTTTCTATCCTATTATATTTCATCCGTCAAATTAATGTTGATGATAAATTTTATTGACTAAAAATTATCTATATGTAAGAAAAAAGCACAATAGAATAAAGCAAACCGGGGTAAATCTACTGCGGTTTAAGCAACTAAATTTCGCATCGATGATGATGAAAAGGAGGAGACATGTCCAAAGTACCCCAAAAATTGGAAAAAACAAGATCCGAAGTTTATAGAAATACCACCATCGCAAAGTTCGGTGAACGCAAGCCTGATTATACAACGATGGGCCGGAAAATTAAGAATCCCCATAAAAGCTTCCGGGAAGTAGTATGTGTAGGCGCCTGCCGTACGCCTTACGGCCGCGCCGGCGGAGCACTTAAAGATTTTTCGGCGATGGAACTGGGCGCTCTGGCAATAAAGGAAGTCCTGGAAAGAACTAAGGGTAAAGTTAAGCCTGCGGATGTGGACTATATTTTCATGGGACAGGTTGTCCCGGCCGGCTGCGGTCAGATACCGGGGCGGCAGGCGACAATATTAGCCGGCGTGCCGGAATCGGTACCATCGATCACCGTCAACAAAGTCTGTTCATCCGGCATTAAGACGATTGACCTGGCTTTTCAGATGATTCTTCTGGGACGCGCGGATATATGTATTGCCGGGGGCCAGGAAAGCATGAGCAACTGTCCCTTTGTCCTGCCGGACATGCGCTGGGGCTCAAGAATGGGATTGCCCAACGGCAGGGTTGTCGATGCGATGGTTTATGACGGCCTCTGGGATGCTTTTTACAACAGACATATGGCTATCCACGGCTCGGAAGTTGCCGACGAATTCGGTTTCACCCGCCAGCAGCAGGATGAATGGGCCTATAATTCGCAAATGAATGCCGTGAAGGCCATGGCCGCCGGCAAGCTGGATGATGAAATTTTCCCCGTTGAAATAAAGCAGGGGAAAAAGTTAACCGTCATGGATAAAGATGAAGGGCCGCGTGTGGAAACAACGATGGAAGGACTGGCCAAACTGCCGCCGGTCTTCAATCATCTTAGCACTGTGACCGGCAAGGCGGGCAGCGTCACCGCGGGTAATGCACCGGGCGTCAATGACGGCGGCGATGTTTGCCTGTTGATGAGCAGGGAAAAGGCGGATAAACTGGGATTGAAACCGATCTTCACGATCGTCGATTACGCCGAAGTTTCCCAGCCGACAAAAGATATCGCCACGGTCCCGGGCCTGGCCATTAAAAAAATCCTAGAGCAAAACGATTTGCTCTTGGAAAAAATTGACCTGATTGAAATCAACGAAGCTTTTGCCGCAGTCACACTGGTAAGCTGCCAATCGATTTTGGGCATGTCCAAAGAAGATATGTACAAAAAAGTTAATATTAACGGCGGCGCCATCGCTTACGGACACCCCATCGGGGCCAGCGGCGCCCGTATAGTCATGACGCTCGGTTATGAACTGCAACGGCGCGGCGGCGGCTGGGGCGTATGCGGAATCTGTTCCGGCCATGCCCAGGGCGATGCCATGTTGATCAGGGTAGATTGAAGCTGTAAAAAATAATTCAAGGAGAATCTATGAAAGCTCTAGTTGTTTACTATAGCGAAACCGGAAACACACAAAAAGTTGCGCAGGCGATATTTGAAGCAATATACATCGAGAAGGAAATATCAGCCCTGCAGGAACTCAAAAACTCCAGCGGCTATGATATTATCTTCTGCGGTTTTCCGGTTAAAGCCCACAGCGTACCGGAAAAAGCCGCTAAACTTATCCGCGGGCTGGCCGCCGGCCAGAAGATCGCTTTCTTTTCGACGCACGGATCGCTGCGCGGCGGACATTTGCCTAAACAGGCTTTTGAACACGCTCTCGGACTGGCCGCCAAATTAAAAGTAATGGGAACCTTCGGCTGCCGTGGTCAGGTTATTCCGGCCGTCATTGATAAGCTGCTGCAGAGTCCCGAACATCGCGCCTGGGCGGAAGAAGCAATGGGTGCGGTTGATCATCCGGACAATAATGATCTGGCCGACGCCAAAAAATTTGCGGCAGAAATACTGGCCAAAATCCCCCGGTAAAAAACCGCTGCCGGGGTCTCTGAATTCAAGGGGAAGATATACCGGGTAAAGACGGTTGGTTAGCAAGAGTGATAATAGCTCTATTCAAGACCCGGCTCCTTTACGGTCAACAAGTAAGCGCGCCGGGTCTTTCTTTATCAAAAACAGGTTAAACTGTCCGTTGGCGGCCTTGGTATTGGCTGGTAAATTTATAATTGAACATTCCCTCTCTTTCCTGACAAAACAAAGGTTGCCGATTGTTTTAATTTATGTTTTATTATAGTCCATCCTGATGGAAGGACGCTCTTGTTCCGGCCAGCGAAGCTTTCCGGTACGAGACTATTTTTGCGGAGTAATAAATAAAATATCCCGGGGAAATGAAAAATATGAAGCAAAAAGTTACGGTAGTAGGTGCGGGAAATGTCGGCGCCACAGCGGCGCAACGGCTTGCCGAAAAAGAACTTTGCGATGTTGTGTTGATTGATATTATCGACGGTGTGCCACAGGGGAAAGCGCTTGATTTAGCCGAAGCCGCTCCGATTGAAAAACACGATGCCCACCTCACCGGCGCCAACGCATATGAAGCTTCCGCCGGTTCGGACATAGTTATTATCACGGCAGGAATACCACGCAAACCCGGGATGAGCCGCGATGACCTTTTGGCGACAAACAGAAATATCATGAAAAAAGTAACGAAAGACGTGGTGAGATATTCCCCGCAAACCATATTGATTATAGTTAGCAATCCTCTGGATGCCATGTGCCATGTAGCCATGGAAGAAAGCGGGTTGACGAAAGAAAGAATAATCGGCATGGCCGGTGTTCTTGATTCTGCGAGATTTCGTGCCTTTATTGCCGCGGAGATCAATGTTTCCGTGGAAAGCATTCAGGCACTCGTGCTGGGTGGCCACGGTGACACTATGGTGCCGCTGCCGCGTTTTTCCACGGTTGCAGGAATACCGATTACGGAACTTTTACCTGCCACCCGCATAGAGGCGCTTGCCCAACGCACGCGCAACGGCGGCGCGGAAATTGTCGGCCTTCTAAAGACCGGCAGCGCCTATTATGCACCCGCCTCGGCGGCGGTGGAGATGGCTGAGTCCATTTTAAAAGATAAGAAAAAAATATTACCTTGTGCGGCCTACCTGGAAGGCGAATACGGAATTTACGGCTTGTTTGTCGGGGTACCGGTCAAACTGGGTAAAAACGGTATCGAGCAAATTATTTCGCTGCAACTCACGGCGGAGGAAAAAAAGGCTCTGGCAAAATCGGCGGCAGCGGTGCAGGAACTGGTTGACGCAATGAAAAAGATGCCTTAATGACGAAACTTTTTTGAAGAACTGTTAGGCCAGCCAGAAGATCATTGGGTATTTTTATCTACCTATCCCTATCGATGGGTACTATTCCACCCTTAACACAACCCAGATATACAAACACTGTTTAACCTTCGCTGAAGCTATTGTTTACTTCCGCCATACGCGGAATAAAAAATCATGATTCTCGCTTGACATAAAGACGGCTGAGTGCTAAGCAAATTTCCGCTTCTGGCCATAGTGATTATTCACTTCTGCATAAGTGGCTATTCACTTCCAAATTGATGGGACCTGAAGGCCTGCTGCCGATAAAAAAGCCGCCGGCACTAAAAATTCAACTGCAAAGGAAAACATTTATGATTACAGCAATCATTATCATCTTCGTGATCGCCTATGCCGCGATCGCACTGGAACATCCGATTAAAGTCAACAAGTCGTCTTCGGCCCTGATGGGCGCCGGACTCCTCTGGACGATATACGCTTTATGTACCGGAGATCATGCCTTGGTCGGAAAGAATCTGGCGGAATCGCTGGCCGCAACGGCCCAGATCGTTTTCTTCCTGATGGGCGCAATGACTATTGTGGAAACGATTGACTCCCACAACGGGTTCGAAGTCATTACCTCACGCATCAAAACCACCAAGTTATCAACCCTGATGTGGCTGGTCGGGTTCGTCACCTTCTTTCTCAGCGCTGTTCTGGACAATCTCACCACCACCATCGTCA
>CAYYBK010000118.1:0-6325 GCA_964470015.1 uncultured Syntrophales bacterium | reverse complement strand
GGGCCAGCGGCAGTAAAATTTATGATACGGCCGGCCGGCAATACGTCGACTTCGTGCTCTCCTGGGGGCCGATGATTCTGGGCCATGCCCATCCCGACGTCGTTGCCGCCGTTTGCAAGGCCACGCAACAAGGAACAAGCTTCGGCGCGCCCACTGAGACGGAAACTCAAATGGCGCAATTAATCAGCACGGCGATACCTTCCATGCAGCTTGTGCGGATGACCAGTTCCGGAACGGAAGCGGCAATGACGGCAATCCGCCTGGCGCGGGGCTATACCGGACGGAATCTGATCGTCAAGTTTGACGGCTGCTACCATGGTCATGCCGACGCGCTGCTGGTCAAGGCCGGATCGGGCATCGCCACCCTGGGCATACCCGGCTCCCCGGGCATTCCGGAAAGCCTGGCCGCTCTCACCATCAGCCTGCCCTATAACGACGGCGCGGCGCTGGCTGCAACGTTCGAGCGCTACGGGGCGCAAATCGGGGCGGTGATCATCGAACCGGTGGCCGGAAACATGGGGGTCGTCGCACCGCAGCAGGATTTTTTGGTAAAGCTCCGGGAGCTTACGGCCCGGCACGGCGCCATTTTAATCTTCGATGAAGTAATCACCGGTTTCCGCTTTGTTTTCGGCGGCTACCAGAAACTGGCGGGCATAAAACCCGATCTGACCTGCCTGGGCAAAATCATCGGCGGCGGCCTGCCTGTGGGCGCGCTGGGCGGGAAAAAAGAAATTATGGAGGCACTGGCCCCCACCGGCAGAGTTTATCAGGCCGGAACATTGTCGGGAAATCCGCTGGCCATGCAGGCAGGCCTTACTACCCTTAATCTGCTCAAGGCGAAAACTGACGCCTATAACGAACTGGACCGGAAGGCGGAGCAGCTCTGCCGGGAGATGGAAAAACTTTTTTCAGCCAAAGGAATCCCCGTCCGGATCAATCGTTTTCATTCCATGTTTACAATATTTTTTCAGCGGGGACCGGTAACGGATTTTGTTTCCGCACAAAAATCGGACACCGCTTTATTCGCCAAATTTTTCCACGGCATGATAAAAACCGGCATCTGGATGGCGCCTTCGCAATTCGAGGCAAATTTCGTTTCCTTTGCCCACACGGATGACGATATATCTGCGGCCGTCAAGGCGTGCGCGGATACTTTAAAATGTCTTTGAAGCAGCCGATTGACAACAGCCGGTCAATCCTGTAGAGTTCGCAAATTCAAAAAAGACGATAAAGAGCAATTCGAAGGTGTTGATTATGCAAAAGCATCTGGCCGTTAAATCATTCTACGACAAAATTGATAAAATTGCCGTTGTCGGCCTGGGTTATGTAGGTTTGCCCCTCGCCGCACATTTATCGCACCATTTTCCGGTCATCGGCTACGACAACAACGAAGCTAACGTCGCCGAGTTGAAGAAAGGCCATGACCGGACAATGGAATTAAGCGCTGCCGAACTGCAAAAAGCCAATATTCACTTTACCAGCGACCCCGCGCAGCTTGCCCAATGCCGCCTTTTTATCGTAGCAGTGCCGACGCCTGTCGACCATTTTCACGTCCCCGATTTGACGGCGATGGAAAACGCATCCGCCATCATCGGCCGGCACTTAGCCGCCGGCTCCTGCGTCGTGTATGAATCCACCGTTTATCCGGGCGTAACGGAAGACATCTGTGTCCCCATCCTGGAGCGGGAATCCAAGCTGAAATTCGGCCGCGATTTTTCCGTAGGTTATTCGCCGGAGCGCATTAATCCCGGAGATAAAGTTCATTCTCTCGACAAAACAGTAAAAATCATTTCCGCTTCCGACAGGGAGACGCTCGATTTTCTGGAAGGAATTTACGGCTCCGTCGTCAAAGCCGGGCTGCACCGCGCCTCTTCAATCAGGGTAGCCGAAGCCGCCAAGGTCATCGAAAACACCCAGCGCGACATCAATATCGCCCTGATGAATGAACTGGCGATAATCTTCAACAAAATGGGCATCGATACCATTGAAGTCCTGGAAGCGGCGGAAACCAAGTGGAATTTTCTTTCCTTCCGGCCGGGGCTGGTGGGCGGTCACTGCATCGGCGTCGATCCCTACTACCTCACCTACAAGGCGGAAAGCATCGGGTACCGACCGGAAGTGATCTTATCCGGCCGGCGGATCAACGACAACATGGGCAAATATGTGGCCGAACGGGCCGTCAAACTGCTTATTGCGGCCGACAAACAGGTAAGCCATTCCCGCGTTGCCATCCTGGGGCTGTCCTTCAAGGAAAACGTCCCCGACCTGCGGAACACCCGGGTCATCGATATCATCAACGAATTGAAAGAATACGGTGTCGAAGTCTTGGTTCATGATCCGCTTGCCGTAGCCAAAGAAGCCCGTCAGCACTACGGCGTGGAACTTGTTTCCATGAAAGACATCAATGACGCTGATGCCGTTATTTTAGCGGTTGCGCACCGCACCTATCAGGATATGGGACTTACCAGGATTGCCGCCCTTTGCCGCAAAGAGTGTCCGATACTGATCGACATAAAGGCTGTTTTTGAACCCGCACAGGCGCGCGCGCTGGGCATCAATTACTGGCGGCTGTAAATAATCAAACGAGGAGAAATCATGAAGAAAGCGCTGATTACCGGTATTACGGGCCAGGACGGCTCGTATCTTGCGGAATTGCTGCTGCATAAGGGCTATGCCGTGCACGGCCTGATCCGCCGCTCCAGCTCCTTTAATACCGGCCGCATCGACCATCTCTACCGCGACTTTCACGAACCGGATACGCGAATTTTTCTGCACTACGGCGATCTGAGCGTCTCCGCCCAGTTAATGGAACTGCTGCAGGCCATCGCCCCGGACGAAATTTATCACCTCGGGGCGCAAAGCCATGTCCGCGTGAGTTTTGACATGCCGGAATACACGGGCGACATCACCGGCCTGGGTACTTTGCGCCTTCTGGAAGCAATTCGCAAAACAGGCATAAAAACAAAATTTTATCAGGCTTCATCCAGCGAGATGTTCGGCGCGGCACCGCCGCCGCAGAATGAAAGCACTGTCTTCCAGCCGCGCAGCCCCTATGCCGCCGCCAAGGTTTACGCCTACTACATCGTCCGCAATTACCGCGACGCCTACGGTATCTTTGCCGCCAACGGCATCCTTTTCAATCATGAATCGCCGCGGCGCGGCGAGACCTTCGTCACCCGGAAAATTACGCGGGCGGCAACGCAAATCAAACTCGGGCTGAAAGATAAACTTTACCTGGGAAATCTGGAAGCGAGGAGAGACTGGGGGTTTGCCGGAGATTACGTGGAGGCGATGTGGCTCATGCTTCAGCAGGAGAAGCCCGACGACTACGTCATTGCCACCGGCGAAACTTATTCCGTCCGTGAATTCGCCGAAAAAGTGTTCACCAAACTGGATCTGGATTACAAAAAATATGTGGCCGTGGATCCCCGCTATTTCCGGCCGACGGAAGTCGATGTGCTGCTGGGCGATTCGACGCGGGCCCAGAAAATTCTCGGCTGGAAGCCTAAAATCAGCTTCGATCAACTCATCGATATGATGATCGCCGCCGATCTGGAACTGGCGAAAAAAGAAAAAACCCTGCTTGATGCCGGCTTTGACTGTAAAAGCAGCGAAAATATGATGTAGCGTAATTTGAGGATATTTATGTTCAAGGACAAGCGCTTGACCGTTACCGGCGGCAAAGGCTTTTTGGGGCAGCATCTCCTTAAGAAGCTGGCAGACCGCGGCTGCGGGCGGGTCAGCATCGCCGATCTTCCCGAATACGATCTGACCAGTCTCGCCGATATCCGGCGGATGTACGAAGAAACGAAACCGGAAATTGTCATTCATCTGGCCGCCAAGGTCGGCGGCATCGGGTTTAATCAGGAAAGACCGGCCGAGCTTTTTTATGACAATCTGATCATGGGGGCGCAACTGCTCCATGAAGGATACATAAGAAAAATTGAAAAATTCGTGGCGCTCGGCACCATCTGCGCCTACCCGAAATTCACACCGGTCCCTTTTCGGGAAGAAGACCTCTGGATCGGTTACCCCGAAGAAACAAATGCGCCTTACGGACTCGCAAAAAAGATGATGCTGGTGCAGTCGCAGGCGTATCGTCGCCAGTACGGATTTAATTCCATTTTTCTCCTTCCGGTAAACCTTTACGGACCTGGCGATAACTTTAACCCGCAGTCTTCCCATGTCATCCCGGCACTAATCAAAAAATGCTTCGACGCCCTCGACAATAATTCCGCCACGCTGGAAGTCTGGGGAACCGGCACGGCCACCCGCGAGTTTTTCTATGTGGAGGACGCCGCGGAGGCAATTTGTCTCGCCGCTGAATTTTATAATAAAAGCGAGCCGGTGAACATCGGGGCGGGTTTTGAAGTATCCATCCGTGACTTAACGGAACTGATCGTTCAGATCACCGGTTTCCAGGGTAAAATAGTCTGGGACAAAAACAAGCCCGACGGCCAGCCACGCCGGATGCTTGATACCGGCAAAGCATGGAAAGAGTTTGGATTTAAAGCAAAAACTGACCTCATGACTGGCCTTAGCAAAACGATTGCCTGGTATAAAAACAACCGTTATCCATGTCGCTAATCCGCGGCAGCAAGCAGTGTTTTTGATTGACTTTAACCGCCATAAATGGTAAGGAGCGCTCCACAAAATGGACAAAGACACCAAAAAGACGGCCATTCAAATGGCTTACGCCAGCAGCATCGGCATTGCCATGGTTCTGGCGATTTTCGGGTGTCTCATGCTGGGGCTTTATTTGGACCGGAAATTCGACTCAGGAAACGTCTTCACCTTCCTGCTTCTTCTGGTCGGCATCGCTGCCGGATTCCGCAATATGTACGTTTTGATTAAAAAAAATTTTCCGGATGAAGAACGGATCATAAAGAGCTTAAAAAGTGAACAACATCGAAAAAGACCCGCTCCTGAAAAAAATTGAGATATCAAACTGGATCATTCTGGCTGTCATCTTCATTCCCTGTCTTATTTTCGCTCCGTTCAATTTTGCGCTGGGCGTTCTGCTCGGCGGTTTCATCAGCATTATCAACTTTTTCTGGCTCGGCCAAAGCCTGCAGAATGCCTTTAAAAACCTGGGCGGCAAAGGCAATATTAAAGGCCCGGTCATGGTCAAATATTACATCCGCCTGGCCATTACGGCCGTCGTCCTGTATTTTCTAATTACCGGCGGCATAGTTAACGTCGTCGCTTTATTAATCGGACTTTCTGTGGTGGTGATAAATATTATTTTTACGGTAGTTATCACTGTCTTTTCAAAAAAAAACTTTCTTGAGGAGGTTAGTTAAAGAATGCATCCCGTACTCTTTCTGGAAAACAATTATATTCCGGCTCACGTGGCTTACACCTGGCTTGTAGTTATCCTTTTAGCGCTTTTATCTTTCCTGGCTACCCGCCGCCTGGACGTTTATCCGGGGCGGTTACAAAACGTAATGGAAACAGTAGTGGGAGGACTGGCTGCGCTGATCGAAGATACGATGGGACATCACGGCCGGAGATTCCTGCCGCTTATAGCCACGCTGGGAATTTTCATTTTAGCTTCTAACTTACTGGGTATTATTCCGGGTTTTGAATCGCCGACGGCAAACATCAACACCACGGCATGCATGGCGGTAGTAGTCTTTTTCTCGACGCATGTAGTAGGAGTGATGACCCACGGCTTCAAATATTTCAAGCAGTTTATGGGGCCGGTCTGGTGGTTGACGCCGCTGATGATGCCGATTGAAATTATCAGCCATTTTTCCCGTCCGTTGTCGCTGACCGTCCGTCTTTTCGGCAATATTATGGGTGAAGATATCGTCCTGGCCGTTGTTCTGCTGCTCGTCCCGCTGCTTGTTCCGCTGCCTGTTTTTGTTCTGATGATTTTTACATCCATAATCCAGACACTGGTTTTTATGCTGCTGTCGATGATGTATATCTCGGGAGCGCTGGAAGAAGGCCATTAATATTCCACTTTTTGACTGCGCAGGGGTTTGCCGATAAGAGGTTATACCCCTGCGCGGTTATGGTTCATTTATTATCAATGGCTGGTTATTGCAATACGTGCCCTCCCGAAGCAAATCCATAATCAATCCGCGGTACTGTGAATAATAAAAAATTTTCAGCATCTGCCCCTTGACGTGGAAGCATAATCGTAATAATAGATGAACTATAGTTCACTATTTATATTTTATCCTTTTGGAGATTTTTTTGAATGCACAGCCTCGGAATTAACATTGGCTCCTCAAATGTTAAAGTCACCTTACTGGAAGTAGACAGCATCACCTGGAGTAAAGTCGAACCGCACGAAGGAAATTTTCTTCACACCCTC
>CAYYBK010000117.1:0-6329 GCA_964470015.1 uncultured Syntrophales bacterium | reverse complement strand
CAGGATGGTCGCTAACGGCGACCGGGGGCGACCCCAGGGAAAGTGCCACAGAAAAAATACCGCCCGGGTGTACAGCCCGGGTAAGGGTGAAAAGGCGAGGTAAGAGCTCACCGTTTTCCGGGTGACCGGAAAAGCATGGTAAACCCCATCCGGAGCAAGACCAAATAGGAGGACGTTTGAAGGCTGCCCGCCTGATGTTCTCGGGTAGAGTCGCTAGAGACGGCAGGCAACTGCCGTTCCAGATGAATGATCATCACTGCACGCCGGGCAACCGAAGTGCAGGACAAAACCCGGCTTACGCGCTTCTTTGTCCCTGAAATAAAAAACCCCCGCCGATGCTTTCCGCGGGGGTTTTTATTTACTTGGTCAGTCCTAATTCTTTTTCCGTTTTCAAAATGTCCACGGTTGTCTTGATTACAGTGTCGTAATTCAGGGAAATGCTGTTAATGCCGCATTGGACCAGGAATCTGGCGAATTCGGGATAGTCACTTGGTGCCTGTCCGCAAATGCCGATCTTTTTACCCATTTTGTTGGCTTCCGTAATGGCAATACGGATCAGCTCCTGGACGGCGTGATTTCTTTCATCAAAGATATGGGAAATCAGGGCGGAATCGCGATCCAGGCCCAGGGTAAGCTGGGTCAGGTCGTTGGAGCCGATGGAGAAGCCGTCGAATATTTCGGCAAATTCTTTGATCAGAACGACGTTGCTGGGAATTTCCACCATCATATAAATTTCAAGGCCGTTTTTCCCCTGGACCAGGCCTTTCTGAGCCATCAAGCTGATCACGTTTTTGCCTTCAGCAACTGTCCGGCAGAAAGGAATCATCAATTTCGCATTAGTGAGGCCCATTTCGTTGCGTACTTTCAGCATGGCTTCACATTCCAGTGCGAAAGCCTCGCGGTAACGAACGTCGTAATAGCGGGAAGCACCGCGGAAGCCGATCATCGGGTTCTCTTCGTCTTCTTCAAAATAAGGCCCGCCCAGCAGGTTTTTGTATTCGTTACTCTTGAAATCACTCATGCGGACGATAACGTCATTGGGGTAGAAAGCCGCAGCGATTTTTGCTACACCCTGCGCCAGTTTATCCACGAAAAAGTCAGATTTGTTGGCATAGCCTTGAGTCAGACTTTCGATTTCCCGGCGTACTTTTTCGTCGGTAACTTTATCAAAATGAATCAGCGACATCGGGTGGACGGTAATAAAATTATTGATAATGAATTCCAGTCTCGCCAGTCCGACTCCGTCGTTGGGGATGGGCGATAGTTTAAAAGCGTTGTCCGGATCGCCGACATTCATCATTATTTTCGTTTTAGGACGTTTCATGTCATTCACATTAATTTTGTGAATGTCATATTTTAAAATTCCCTTGTAAACTTTACCGACTTCGCCTTCCGCACAGGAAACTGTAGCCTCCGAGACATCGCTCAAAACTTTGGTGCCGTTACCGGTTCCGACGATGCAGGGCACGCCTAATTCGCGGCTGACGATGGCTGCATGGCAGGTGCGTCCGCCTTTGTTGGTGACAATGGCCGATGCGATTTTCATGATTGGTTCCCAATCCGGATCGGTCATATCGGATACCAGAACTTCGCCTTTTCGGAATTGTTTAATTTCATTTACAGACTCGATTACATGGACCCGACCGGCACCGATCTTTGAGCCGACACTTGTTCCTGTAAGAATCGGATCTTTTTTGTCGAGCAGAATATAGCTTTCCAGCACATTGATGTCTTTCTGTGACTGCACTGTTTCCGGTCTGGCTTGCAGGATGAAAAGGTCGCCGGTTTTACCGTCTTTGCCCCATTCAATATCCATGGGTTTGAAGTAGCCGGCTTTTTTTGAATAATGGTCTTCAATAATCATCGTCCATTTGGCCAGAAGAAGAATTTCATCTTCATTCAGACAAAAGCGGCTTCTTTCTTCCGGCGCAACGGAATTGATTACCGTCGATTCGCTCTCCGTTGCGGAAGCGTAAACCATTTTTATTTCCTTCGTGCCCAGCTTTTTCTGAATAATCGGCCGGAAACCTTTTTTCAGAGTTGGTTTGAATACATAAAATTCATCGGGATTGACTGTTCCCTGCACGACTGTTTCTCCCAGACCGTAAGCTCCGGTAATCAGGATGGCATCTTTGAAGCCGGTTTCCGTGTCAATGGAGAAAATAACGCCGGAAGCGGCAAGATCGGAACGCACCATTTTTTGCACGCCGATGGAAAGGGCAACCGACATATGGTCGAACCCTTTGTCGACGCGGTAGGAGATGGCACGATCGGTGAAAAGCGAAGCAAAACATTTTTTACAAGCGTCAATCAAGACATCTTCGCCGCGGATGTTCAGGTAGGTTTCCTGCTGTCCGGCAAAACTGGCATTGGGAAGATCCTCTGCCGTGGCGGAACTGCGAACGGCGACATCGGTATTTGGCCCGTATTCTGCGCAAAGCTTTTTATAAGCCTGCGCGATTTCTTTGCGCAAATCATCGGGCATCTTTGCTTCATAAATGAGCGTGCGGATTTTTTTGCCCCGGTCCGACAGATTTTTAATATCGTGAGTATCCAGATCGGAAAGAAGCTCTGTTATTTTACCGGCGATACCGGATTGTGCGAGCAGGTGCCGGTATGCATAAGCCGTAATGGCAAAACCATCAGGAATGCTGACGCCTTTGGATATTAATTCTTTTCTCATTTCACCAAGCGAAGCATTTTTGCCGCCGACTTGGGCAAGATCGCTGAGTTGTATAGAATCAAACCATAAGATCTGTTTATTATCTTCCATTAAATCCTCCCGCAGAATAATTGCAGAAATTTAGTTTTCAAGTTTGTGCGGGTATCTACCAGTTTTGATTTGGTAAGTCAATTGAAAATATCCTGCGGGAATCAGTAATAATTACGAATAGATAAATATCGAGAGAATCCTGTAAGACGACGCACGATTAATCGAAAACCAAAAAAAAGGGCCGAATTCGATTCGGCCCTTTTTTAATTATTTGTCATCATCATCGTCATCATCATCGTCATATACCGGCTGTGCATCATCCGGTATCTCCGCCCGCAAGGAGCGGTTGATGCCGCGCACGAGCAGCCACATGATGAAAAAGAGAATAATCATGGAGGCGATGAGAATGAAGATAATTGTTGCCGTCCAGGCTTTGGCTTCCTTATCGATGTTCTTTGAGGCTTTCAGGGCGGCCTCGTTGTATTTTTCCACATCGATCCCCATTCCGACCCAGCCGAATCCGGCCGGAGGCGGATAGCTTGCCGCATAAAATTTGATCGGCGCATAGGCGACAAATATTGTATGGCCGCCGAATTTGTATGACTTTGTTCCGGCATTACCCGCCGCTGCATCTTTGGCAATGATCGGCAAATTGGGGTCAATATAGCCCATCTGATGGAAGTTAAGAACCTCCTGCCCTTTTTTGATTAAATCGGCGGAGGTTGCTTCCGTCAGAGCCGGGACCACTTTCCCCTCCGGCGCTAACCCCTGTATGTGGAAATCATTGGGATGAACAATCACGAACCCGCGATTATCCACCATGTAAGCATAATTACCGGTGGAGGCATCAGCTTTGAATACCTGATCCGCTTGCGTGGGAACAATATGATTGGTGAATCTGGCCAAATGACGGTAATCAAGCGTCAAGACAATTGCCCCGGAAAATCCTTCTTTACCAAAAACCGGCGTGGTAAAGCGTATGACTCCGGAAAAAGATTTACCTTTCTCAAATTCGTATTTGGATACATACCACACAGTAACCGGGTAAAAGTTCACTTCTCCTTTATTGTGATTCTTGGCTTTTGAGAAATAGTCTTCCGCGGCATAAGCGGTGCTGGAAGGCTTGCTGACGTTGGTTAATTTGCCTGCCGGTAAGGTCTGCCCATTGACAATTTTGATTATTTCATTGCCGCTTTTGTCAATGAGGGCCATATCGGTATAAAGAGGTACGGCAACCTGCTTTATTTTACCGTCTTCCTTTATCCAGATATTTCTGTTGTTGTCTTTGAGATATTGTTTGTAAGCTATGTCATTAGCAGGAAGAATAGTTGCAGTGAGAACGTCCTTTTTTCTTTCGTTAAGAAAATTGGCAACTTCTTCAGCTGTGTTAATGGCACGTATTTTTATTTCTTCCTGGGATTTATTGTCGAGAACATTTACTGTTCTCTCTTTTATAGTAACCCCCAGCTTGAACATGCCGTTGGCAATTAAAAATGCCATCAGTGATAAGGGAATTACGATAAGCAGGAAGAATACGCCTCCGACAGTAAAAAACTGCTTATCTTTTTTAGTTTCTGACATTCCTATTTCCCCCTGACCTTTGTTAATTTTGTAGTTAACTTTACTTTACGTATTAACCCAAAAAATAACGCATATAGGGGTTAGCATATAAGAGAACAAGAGAAATGACCAGGGCATAAATGGCGATAGATTCAGCCATGGCCATACCAACCAGCATCGTCATCATTATTTTGCCCTGTACGCCGGGGTTTCTGCCGACGGCGGAGCAGGCACCACTGGCTGCTGTTCCGATTCCCAATCCTGCACCTACCGCGCCGACGCCGATGGCGATACCGGCTGCCAGCATTGCGCCTACGGCGAAAATGGCTTTGGTGTAAGATTCCCCTGCGGGAATAGCCTCAGCAGCGAAAACGAGGGGGCTGGACACCAGCAGAACAAATATTGCAGCTATTGCGGTTAAAATTCTCTTACCAAATTTGTGTGACATCTTTTTTCTCCTTTCATCAACGATTATAAAATAATTTTAATTCTTCTTTGCACAGACTGGACAATCTTGAAAAGAAGAATAATCTTTTATCTCGAGGAGCGGTGTCTGCATTATACATGCCACTAGTTCACATAAAAAATAATTTCTGTAAGATGCTAAAATACTTGTATATTGTTTGAACGAAAAATGCGAATGAAATTTTCAAAAAAAATTTGTTTAATGTTTTATTAAACGGCATGCAAAGAAATATTAAATAAGATAAATCACAGTATCCGGAAACGCTGATTGCCGCTTTGCTTCGAGGTCTGCAGTGTTTTTACTCCTGCAGCGATCTTATTTTTTTATTGATATTTTACTGTTAGGCCGTTAGTATGACCGCATAAAAATGTTATGGAATAAAATTTCTCCTAATGGTTTATTACGATGCAGGAACTTATAACTGCCGTTACATATCCGGTTGTCTGGCTTATTTGCTCTTACATTTTAAAGATCGAAAGCGGTTTGGCAAAACTTCTCATTTCGCTGACGGCTTCCGTCCTTGTGTATGTTTTAATCGGAATAAAACTTTCAGCTAAACGGGCAAAAGATAAAAAGGAAGATGAGTGACATTATTCAAGGAGATGTAAATCAATTCTGTTTTTATCATGAGAATACGCATCTGGTTGGCCAGTGCAATCGTAATAATCCTGATTCTGCTGCTTGCGCTGACAGTTAATCATGCCCGGGAAAAGGACATGGTTGAAATCTTCAGCCGCCAGCAGCTGGCGTATGCCAAAAATTCGGCAAGCAGGATCGCCGATGCTTTTTCACAGGCCGAAAAAAATATCGCTTTATTTTCCCGCGTTGATCAGCAGAAAAAAAAATTGCCGGAAGAAATTAATGACGATTTCAAAATTCTCTATTCCGGATGGGAAAAATCACTCGATGCAATCGCGCTGATTGATGCGGAAGGAAATGTAAAACGAATTTTCCCTCCCGCTATTTCCCCTGCGGTGACCCTCCCGGAGCATTTTCAAACACTGGCTGCAAGAAAAAAAAAGTATCTCAATATTACCGTAGCGGATAAATCAAACAATATATTCCTCCGACAAAACGCGGGATGGTATCTGGTCATCGGCTTTCCCGTCTGGCACGAAAACAAGTTTGCGGGTGCCTGGATCGGGTCATTTTCGCTCACGGCGATAATAAATGATTATGAAAAGCAATCCGGGGAAAACGATTTAGGATATCTGTGGTTGACTGACGAGCAGGGTACGATTATTGTTCATTCCGATTCCGCGCTTATCGGAGGAAATGTAAAAAGACTGCTAAGCGCGAGTTCGGGAACTGATATCGATTTTTCCGCGGACAGCGGAAATTACCTGGAAACATTGCTGCTTCAAGACGGCAAGCAAAGGCAGCGGAGCGTCGTCGCTTATTATCCCCTGCCGGCGGGAGACAGGAAATTAATTGTTTTTGTCGCCGCTCCTTACAACCGAATCATTTCTCCCGTGCGCAAGACATTTGTTTACAGTCTTTTCAGTGCCCTGTTGCTTGTTCTTGTTGTAATTGCCGCAAGTATGTCTTTTGCTTATCGCGAGGGCAAAAAGCTGCGCATCAAAGAAGAGC
>CAYYBK010000116.1:4900-6388 GCA_964470015.1 uncultured Syntrophales bacterium | reverse complement strand
GTAAAATATACGGGCATATCGCCTTAATTCATGCCTACGAACCATCCTGGATCATCCATCACTTTGCCGCCAGGAGAATGGGAAACCGGTTGCCTGGGCCGGCGGTGCTGAAGCAGATAACTCAGTACATCAGTGCCTATAATCGTTTCCCGTCGGCACGGATGGATCATGTCTTTACATACTACCGTCCCGACAACAAGATCGTCGACCGCATTTTCGGCAGATTCGCCCGGCATCTGAATGATCCCAGAAAAAGCTCTCTGGATACTTTTTCCTACCTTTTCTACAAAAAGGAAACAGCAAAGGATGGATTGCCCGCGGAATGGGAGCTAAGAGAAGCCGTGATTTCCGATTTGGTAAAATTAAGAGATTTTTACGATTCATCCTCCGGAGGGCTCCTGCTGAGCGCGCTGGGGCTGGAAATTCCATCCGATTCGCTGAAAAAATCATTTATTAAGGCCGGCTTTAAAAGAAACTGCCGCAGCTACTCTCTTTGTTGTCAGGGACAACCGGCGGCGTTTCTGATCGTCAATCAGTCTGATCTGGGTCTCAATTTATCCGATTTGTTAAACAGCATCAAAATAATTGTTATGGCACCGGATAAACTACCGTGGACAATTTTATCCTCGGCAGTTGATAAACTGTCCGCTCTTTTTATCGAAGACAAAATTCCGCTGCTCATATTCCCGGCAAGTTATCTTTCCGGGCAAAACATTGCCGATGAAAAACAGTACACTTTATGGATACTGCAATTGAAAAACGCCAGCGACGATTACCTGATCTATATGGATAGTCTGATGAAAATAAACACGGGTAAGTAATGATGGAAAACGTTCCTCTCTATAACAGTGCACTCCTTGTCACCTACATTGATTTACTGAAAACAAAATATCCCGACGTCAGCATAAGCAAATTACTCGATTATGCCCGGATCGCCCCTCACGAGATCGATGACCGCGGCCATTGGTTCACCCAGGAGCAGATTAACCGCTTTCATGAATTCTTGCAAAAACATACCGGCAGTCCGCAGATTGCCAGAGAAGCAGGACGCTTTGTGGTGCAATCAAAGTCATCCGTCCTCTTAAGGCAATATGCATCGGCATTCGTTTCGCCTTCCGTGGCTTACTGGATGCTGGGAAAAATCAGTTCCACCTTAAGCAAGCACATTGCCATGAAGATCGATTATATAGCCACGAATAAAGTGGTGGTTACAGTTACACCCAAGGAAGGCGTAAACGAAAAGAAATTTCAGTGTGAAAACAGGATCGGATTGCTGGAAGCCTTAGCCGCCGTTTTTACTAAAAATTACTCACAGGTCGAGCACAACGAGTGCATTCATAAAGGAAATGATGCCTGTAAATACATTGTCAGCTGGCAAACAACTCCGTCAATGGTCTGGAAATTAATCGCCGGCTATTCATCACTAGTGGGGTTTGTCGCCTCGCTGGTTTTGTTTTTTTTGCTTTCCTTATCTTCCTGGATTACCTA
>CAYYBK010000116.1:0-4890 GCA_964470015.1 uncultured Syntrophales bacterium | reverse complement strand
GTTTTCCACCGTCTGTTTTCTCGTATCGGAAATCCTGGCCAAAAGGGATCTGGACAAAGCGGTCCGCAGTCAGCAGAGCGTCGGCGATCAGTTGATGGATCAATTCACCATCCGCTATAATGAACTGGCGCTGGTCAAGGAAATCGGTGAAGCCGCTTCCAGTATTCTGGATCCACAACTGCTGCTGAATTTCATTACCGATGCCCTGCAGAAACGCCTGCAATTCAACCGCGGCATGATTATGCTTGCAAATCCGGATAAAACAAAGTTGGTTTATACCGCCGGCTATGGATACAACCGCCGCGAAGAAGAATTGTTAAAAAACACCGGTTTCAGCCTGACCAATCCGAACTCGCAAGGCATTTTTTACCTGGTTTACCGCGATATGAAGCCATTTTTGATCAATGATGCCGCTGAAATCGAAAACAGGCTTTCCGAAAAAAGCGCAAATTTCATGAAAGAACTGGGCATTAAAGCATTTATCTGCGTTCCAATCACCTACGAAGGAAAACCGGAGGGCATTCTCGCCGTCGACGGTACGCAATTAAAAAACATGCTCACGCAAAGCGACCTGAGCCTGCTGATGGGCATTGCCCCGCAAATCGGCATCAGCCTGAACAACGCCCTCGCTCACAAAAAGCTGAAGGAAAGCGAAGAGCGCTTCCGTAACTTGAGCGACAACTCGCCCGATATTATTTATCAGCTGAATAAATATGGAACGTTTACATATACCAACCCGGCATGGGAAGATGTATTGGGACATAAAATAAGCGACATCCTCGGTAAAAATTTTATTACCTTCATCCGGGAAGATGATCATGAGAAATTTTCAAAGATCTTTGAAGATATTATTCGCTCCGAAGCGACAATAAGAGATCAGAACTTTGTCATGCTGAACAACCACGGTCAGCCCCGTCATATGACTTTCACCGGAGCACCAGATCTGGACGCGGAAGAAAACGTGATCGGCATCGTGGGCACTTTAAAAGACATAACCAAGATGCGCGATATGGAGGCCCAGCTGCTGCAGGCCTCCAAAATGGAGGCAATCGGCACCCTGACCGGCGGCATCGCTCATGATTTCAATAATATCATCCAGGCGATCATGGGCTATAATCAATTGATGATGTCCGAAAGGAAAGGCAATCAGCCGGGCTTGTTTTATCTCAGCAACATCGAGGAATTGACTAAGCGCTCGGTGGAACTTGTCCGGCAGTTGCTGTTATTCAGCAGAAAAGTGGAACCGGTTTCCAAAATCATAAACATCAATGATGAAATTAACAGCATGTATAATTTGCTGGCAAAATCAATTCCCCGGATGATTGATATAAAAACGGACCTTGCCGAAGATATTTTCGCGATCAATGCCGACTCCGGTCAAATCGGGCAGGTCATCATGAACCTGATCATTAATGCCCGCGATGCCATTGAAGACAGCGGTCAAATAACAATAAAGACGAAAAATGTTTTCCTGCAGAATAATACGCCGATATCCAACTTTAACGTTCCGTCCGGTCATTACGTCGAGCTAGCCGTCACCGACACCGGAGCAGGCATCGCCAAGGACGTTATAGCACATATATTCGAACCTTTTTTTACAACCAAAGAAGTAGGCAAGGGAACAGGACTGGGACTTTCCGTTGTTTACGGAGTGGTCAAAAGCCACCAGGGCTTTATCTATTGCGAAAGCGAGCCGCACCAAGGCGCGACTTTTACCATTCTTTTTCCGGCAATAACGGAAGGCAAACCGCAGAAGCAGATCGAAACAGCACCGATGAGATCATCCCCGGAGGGAACAGAAACAATACTGCTTGTGGATGATGAAAAGAGCATTTTAGAAACAAGCCGGGATACGTTGATTTTATACGGGTACACGATTCTGACGGCCGAAAGCGGCGAACAGGCGATTGAAATTTATCGGACCGAAAAGGATAAAATCAATCTGGTCGTTCTAGATCTGATCATGCCGGGCAAGGGAGGCAAGAACTGCCTGATGGAACTAATGGCCATTAATCCGCAGGTCAAAATACTCATGACCAGCGGTTATTCCAGCTCTCAGCAAATAGAAGATTTATACAATGCTGGTGCTACGGGCTTTATCAATAAGCCATACCGCTCCGATGATTTTCTGGCCAGTATAAGAAAAATTATTGATGCGGCTCATTGACCGCATGACGGCTTGGTCCCTTTGCACAACACAAGCGGCGTATAGGTAAAACGGCGGGGATCAATTATATATTTCTCCAGGTCAATATAGAACTGCTTATAGCCGCCGGGATACGAGCTTACCAGTTCACCCGCCCGCTTTGCCGCCATTTCCACTTTTTTCAGCAGATTGAATTTATCTTTATCTTTTATGTCGCCGTAGATCAAGTTATGCGCCATGATCTTCACAGCGATATCGCGGAATCCATGATCGTAAAGAAAAGAATAAAGCTTGTGCCCGGCCATGGTATCAAAATTATATTTATCTTCCGCAAACAGCATAATCCGGGGCAAAAGCTCGGCCATTTTCAGCGGCAATTCATAGTGATTCAAGCAGTTGTAATCCAAATCGATTAGACAGAGCAAACCACCCGGCTTCAGGCAATCGATAAGATTCCGCACAATATTTACGGCACCTTCCCGGTGATACTCAAGAACAAATCTTACCCAAATTAAATCGAACGCCTTGGACCAGCCCAGCGGTTTACGCAAATCGCAGATATTAAATTCTATGCCGGCTTTACCGCCGTAATTATTTTTTGCATACCGGATACGTTCTTCGGAAAAATCAACCCCGATTACGCTTCCGGCTGGTTTGACCATTTCATAGAGCAGTGACGTTGTTTTTCCCGGTCCGCATCCGGCGTCCAGAATACGCATTCCCGGCCTGACACCACACCAGCGCGCCTGTCGGCGTAAAGCGGCCGGATCAGTTTTGACATCAAGGCGCATAGATTCATCAGCACTTTCCATTAGATAATCCTGCGAACTGCAGCAAGCTGATTTTAAATCTTTCGGCACTATTAACTCCTCCCCCAGGTGAATATAATTCTCATTTGCCGCATAAGGAAGCGACGGCTGATACAGCAAAAAATCCCTGAACAATTTATATTATGCGCCGTATTGTTCTTTTATCCATGTATGGTAGGCGCCGGTTTTGATATCGGCAACCCATTGCTTTTGACTTATATACCAGCGGACGGTCTTTTCCAGACCGGAGTGGAACGATTCTCCGGGAGACCAATGGAGCTCCTTCTGCAGTTTGGAAAAATCGATGGCATACCGGCGATCATGCCCGGGACGATCCTGAACAAATTTAATTAAATTCCGATGTGCTTTCCCGCCGGCCAGCGGGTAAATTCTATCGAGAATGTCGCAAATCATTTCGACAATCACAATATTTTCCATTTCGGCGCAACCGCCGATATTATAAGTTTCTCCGATGCTGCCGCAATTCATAATCGTCCAAATGGCAACACAGTGATCCACCACATAAAGCCAGTCGCGCACATTCTTGCCGTCACCGTAAACGGGCAATGTTTTTTCTTCCAGCGCATTCAAAATCACCAGCGGAATGAGCTTCTCCGGAAACTGATACGGTCCATAATTGTTCGAACAGTTCGATATCGTTACCGGGATTCCAAACGTTTTAGAATAGGCGCGTACCAGGTGATCGGATGCCGCCTTGGATGCGGAGTAGGGGCTATTGGGCCGATAGGGAGTATCCTCCCGGAAAAGGCCTTCGGCGCCTAGGCTGCCGTAAACCTCATCGGTGCTGACATGATGAAAAAGCTGGAATTTATCGCCGCGTGTTTTAGCCGCTTCCAGAAGATTGAAGGTCCCGACGATATTCGTTTGAATAAAGTTCCCCGGATTTTTGATGGAACGATCGACATGCGATTCCGCCGCAAAATGACAGACGGCGTCAACATCGTAATGCGCAAATACTTTTTCCAGTGCGGCCGTGTCGCAGATATCCACTTTTTGAAAAATGTATCTTCTCGGAAAGGCGCTGGCGATATCGGCAAGATTTTCCGGATTCCCCGCATACGTCAGTTTGTCCACGTTGATAATCCTTCCGGAAAAAGCCGGATTGCCGATCAAATAACGGATAAAATTACTGCCGATGAATCCGCAACCTCCGGTCACGAGCAAATTCTTGAAGCCGGTACTATCTTTTCTTTTTCTTTTTGTTTTCATATCTTGGCAACAGTCTTTTTCTCTTTCTTATTATGTGCAGATACTTGCCTAAATTGACGGCATTAAACTGATCTTCGACAATTTTCTCCAGCACCACTGTTTCATCACGCCCGGAAACGGTCGGAAAGACAGCTTCTATAACCAGCCGATTGTTAAACTTGTGAAAACCAGCAGCGACAAAATTGATTGCCAACTGGGCAATGCCGGAAACCGTTATATAACTTTCTTCCACAACAATGCTCTCGGAAAAAATCATCTGCTTGAGGTAATCGGGAAGGGCGAATTTATCAATTATTCTTTCGGCCAGATAGGGATGATATTTACGAATGAAAATTTCATCAATCCGGGCATCATCGGCAGCATGCAACTTTTTGTACAAAACTATCATCATACGGCCGATTTCGGAAAATAACCCGCCCAATTCGACTCTTTTTACATTGTCCTCCCGCATCCCGAACTGTTGCGCCAGAATCTTTCCCAGCACAGAGGAGGCAAAACTGCGGGCGAAAATAATTTCTATTTCCTTGTCGCCGCGGACCAGGAGCTGGAGCGCCAGAATTATTATCAGCGCCTTTGTATGACTCATCCCCAACCGGGTTACAACCTCATAAAAAGTGTAAATGCTGCCCTTTCTCAAGCTTCCGTAATACGCGGAATTGGCGATATTGAAAATCCGCATCAGTATCTCGTTGCTGATCCGTGCCT
>CAYYBK010000115.1:623-6389 GCA_964470015.1 uncultured Syntrophales bacterium | reverse complement strand
GGCCGGCATTTGCGGCCTGCTTCTCCGCCACATTCAGGGAATAATAAAGCGACGAATAGTATATGAGACCGATCGCCAGACCGAAACCGAGCTGCGCGGCCAAAAGCAGCAGGATTGATTGTGTCATCAGCAGTGCGAAAAAACATACGATCATCAGGAGAAACGAAGCCACGAGCCACCGGAAACGGTAATGCCATCCTTCCCATTGCCAGAAGACCACAAAAGCGGCGAGACGAACAAACATCCACAGGGAGCAGACAATGCCCGCCATACCGGTGGAAAGATAAAGTTTATCCGCAATGGAAGGGATCAGCGGGATAACGGTGTTGATTGCCACATAGGAGAATGGATTCGCGATCCATGCCATGACCAGAAAACGTTTGGTTCCGGCGGGAGCGGCCGTCGTGACTATGCTGTCCTGCTGGTCTTTGCGGCCTTTCTCGCTTTTGAGCAATCTTGCGGCGCAGGGCAGCAGCGCAAGTTCAATGACTGTAAGTCCAAGCGGAAGCCAGAACAGGCTGGACATGCCCAGTTCTTCGATCAGGACACCGGCGGTAAAATATGCTACCGCAGCACCACCGGCCCAGGTGACATTATAGATACCGACCATCCGCGGCAGCAAAGCCCCGGCCTGTTTGCTGACCAGCGCCTCCAGTGCCGGCCAGATAAAACAAACTCCGGCCGTCCATAGGCAGTATATGATGACCTGTGCGGCCGGAGTTGGAAATATCATGCCCAGGGTGAGCGACAAGATTATCGTTACGGACCCGGTATAAAGCATTCTGATGCAGCCGAAGCGCTCGGCCATTTTGCCGCCCTGCCAGGCGGCAAAAATATAGACAAAGCCGCCCATTGCTGCCGTCAGCAGATTTTCGATTTCTCCGAAACCGCATTTGCGCTGCAGATAAAAAAAGAGAAAATTGGAATAATAAACGGCGGCGTAGCAGTTGATTAATTCAATGACATAAATTAAAACCTTTGCGGGACCGGGCATGATTTGCTTCCGCTGTATTAATTGGAACAGCATGCTTAAACAATCTGAATCTCCGCCGTTACCGGCGTATTTTATCATCACAGGAACGAAGGGAAAGCAAGAAAAAACGCGGAATGCGGCAATATCGGTCTGGAACTTATTTTGCGAAACCGGGTTCCCGGCGATGAAAGACGGAGTGGAATATCTTGTTCCTGCTTCCGGCCGGCTTTATTTTTCCGGGGTGAATGATTTTACAACTTCTTCGAACATCCCGGTGAACTTATCCTTTTTCGTTGCGGGAACGGACAATTTCAGCACATAGAAACCGTCATTTTGTAGAGCGGGCACAACGACATATTTTTCAAAGATTGATATTTTGGCGGCATTCAGCCTCTCGCCGGTGAAACGGATATCGATACGCTCGAATGCCTTTGCTTTTCTGCCCGCCGCTTCAATATTTTGGACTTCGCCGTAAGACTTCCCTGCGATGGCGTAACCTAGTGCGGGGCTGGCATGCCTTCCAATAAATACGTCCATATTGTCGTGCAGCAGGTTTCCCGGTGCGTAATAATGAGCGGTGAGCGCCGGCGTTACCGGGCTGCCCTGATCAGGGCCAAGCAGGGTAATGCCGAATACTTTTTTTTCTTCCGCCGATAAGCCGAATACCCGGTCGTAGGGGGTCCAGCCGGCGGGAAGGCGGCATTTAAAATAATTTTCCGGCTCCGTGTATTCTACCAGTTTGGGCATCTCGTCCATGACTTCGCACAGACCGGCCGGCGCCGCCGGTGCAAATGCCGTAAACAAAATGATGAGAAAAGATAATAATGCTGCTGTCATAACGCGCGTTCTGTTTTTTTTCATGCGAACTCCTTGTTTTTTAACAAAACATCCAGCGGAAAAGAGGCGTTGTCTGATGAACGGCATAATCTTGATTTCCCGGAGGAAAAAATTGTGCGGGCCGCCGGTTTATTTTGCCATGCTGCGATAGAGTCTGTACTCCATCTGAAAATCCGGGTATTTGCCGGCGGCCAAAAGAACAGTCAGTGTAAGCAGAATGACGGCTATGATGCGTATCTTTCCGGCGCTGAAAACGGCCGGCATGGCGGCCACGACGGCGGCAAGCACAAATACGGCAAAGGAGCCCATCGGCGACATCATCATGAGTCCGATGACAAGCAGAATTGCTGTAACCCAGTTGAGAGTTTTGGCCGAACTGTCGTTAATCATTTATTTCCGCCTCGAAGTATTGTCGAGTATTACTCCGGTCGCAAAGAATATTCAATAAAATTTAAAAAGCACCGGAAACGGGGCCGGAAGATAATAACACTGATCCCGCCACGGTAATTCCCCCCGGCCGGTTATTTCTTTTCTTGAATTTACCGCCGGAATGAGAGATAAAATTATCAATTATTCCTTCTTCAAAAAACAATGTGCCGGCCCGTTGCCTTTTAACGAGAAGACGGAAATGCCGGCTGTTTTAAAAAACAATATTTTAAAGGCTGTTCCCCGAATAACAAATTTTGGTGGAATAAAAAACAACAAAGAAGTTGCTGCCGACTGGAGGTTTGTGCAATGCGGGTTTTTATGGAACCGTCGTCTGTAGTTATGATCGGGGCGTCGCGTAAAACCGGATCGGGCGCTTACAATGGCGTGGAGATGATGCTTCGCTACGGCTATAAGGGAAAAATCTATCCGATAAACCCGCAAGCCGATGAGATATGCGGTGTACGGGCATTCCCGTCCGTTGCCGCGGTGCCGGAAGTCGCCGACGTAGCGACCATTTCGGTGGGGCGGGATCACGTTATTTCCGCTTTTCAACAGTGCATCGATGGCGGAATCCGCCGCGTGATCATCATAACCCAGGGTTTCAGTGATGCCGACCGCCGCGGCTCCGAGCTGCAAAACAAGATCAGACAGATGGCGAAGGAAAGCGGGGTCCGTGTTCTCGGGCCCAATACGCTGGGCGTGCTGAACAACTTTCGCGGCGTGACGACCGGTTTCCTGGATTTTGTCCGGCCGGAAAAGTTTTATCCGGTGGGGCTTATTGCCCAGACCGGGCTTTTCCACGTCGCCCCCCGGGAGATCTCCGGCCTGGCCTGGGGCAAGGCCGTGGATATCGGCAACTCCAGCGATGTTGATTTTGTCGACGTACTGGAATACTTCGGCGGTGATCCGGAAACACGGGTGATCGCGATTTATATGGAGGGCATCCTCCGCGGCCGGGAGTTTATTGAAGCAGCCTCCCGCATATCCCGACAAAAGCCGATCATTGTTCTGAAATCCGGCCGGACCGCCGCCGGCGCCAAGGCCGCCCTTTCCCATACTGGTTCGCTGGTCGGCGAAGACGCGGTAAATGACGCTGCTTTCCGGCGCGCCGGGATCATCCGGGTACAGGATTCTTTAGGGCTGCGGGATGCCATCCGCGCTCTGGTTCGCTTTGAGGCGAAGGCCGGGCCGCGCGTTGGCGTTTTGACCTCTTCCGGCGGCGGCGGGATCATGGCGACGGATGCCTGCTCCGATTTCGGCCTCACCATCGGAAGCTTGCCGGAAGGGCTGGCCGGGTCCCTGAAACATAAGATCCCGGATTGGATACATGTCGGCAATCCGGTAGATATCTGGCCGGTCGGCATGCTGGGCGATGGTTACGGCAATGCTTACAGAAAGGCGCTGACTGGTTTGCTTCAGGCACCGGATCTCGACGCGGCCGTGGCCGTGTCGATAAATATGAATTCGCCGCTCCATAAAGACATCGATATCGTCAAGGTTATAAATGATGTCCGGCGGGAAGCGGATAACGATAAGCCGATCGGTATGTGGATTTACGGGCAGGCTGCGGAAGAAGCGGCGGAGAGGCTTAATTCCATCAAGGGCGTCGCCTGTTTCGATACCGTGGAACAGGCCGTAAGAGCCTTGTCTCTTTCCTGGCGCTACCGGCAGATCAAGGAGCGGAAGCCACCCGTTTTGCGCCGCTTTGCCTACGACCGGGCGGCGGCGGAGCCGCTGCTGCAGAAAGGCAGAAAACGCAAAATCCTGCTGGGCGATGATGCCCTGCGCCTTCTTGCCGTCTTCGGCATTCCGTCCGCAGTTGGGATAACCGTTCGTAGCTGGCGCGGGATCGAAGCCGCCGCGGCAAAGCTTTCCCGGCCGCTGGTTCTGAAGTTATCCGGAGAAGATTTTCTGCACAAAAGCGAATGGGGTGGCGTGGCGACGGGGATCAACAGCAAAAAGGAGCTGCGCGAGAGCTGGCGTCGGATGAAAGAAAATGTGCGCCGGCGCAACCCGAAATTGCAGCCGTGCTTTCAGTTGCAGGAACAGGTAGCGGGTAAGGAGCTGCTGCTGGGATTGAAACGTGATGCCGATTTCGGCTATATCATTGCTTGCGGTCTGGGCGGTATTTACACGGAAGTCTTCAAAGACGTGAGCCGCGAACTCGTGCCCATCGGCCGGAGCGAAGCCGAAGATATGCTTGCGGCTTTAAAAATATATCCGCTCCTCACGGGGGTGCGCGGCGAAGAGGGCGTTGATCTTGAAGCGCTGCTGGATATTCTGGAGCGGCTTTCTTTTCTGGCCGGGGCGATCCCCGATATAGCGGAGCTGGATATTAATCCGCTTTTGGCTGCCGCCGCCGGCTGCCGGGCGGTCGATGCCCGCATTATCTGGTAAGATAAGGCGGCGGGGCTCTTGTTCCCGCCTGGTCCTTAAAAAATAATCCATCATTTTAATCAAGTAATCCTTACGATGTTGTTTTCAGGATTTTTTCTGGCAATTGCTTTGCCTTTTACGCCGGCGGATAAAGAGTCAAAACCATTACCCCTGTGTTGACTAAATGCTTATAATTACTGCTGAAAAGGGAAGCAGTGAAATTTATTGACGCACAGATGTTTTTGTATTATAAAGTTGTCGAACCATTGTTCACTATAATAACAATTGTTCATATAAGGATCTTCCATGCGCAACTTCATGCTTAATCCAGTCATCCCCCGCAGAATCAAAAATGATGAACTTGTCATCAGCAAGCGGCAGCAGATTGCTCTGGCGGCGATCAAACTATTCTCGGAAAAAGGATTTCATCAAACCGGACTGCGGGAACTGGCAGAGAAAGCCGGATTGGCTCTGGGCAATATCTATGATTATGTCGGCAGCAAGCAGGATATATTATTCCTTATTCACGGATATATTTATGGCGTAGGCATGGAAAAGGCCAACAGCGTTTTGACGTCAGTGGATGATCCGCTGGAGAAACTTTACCGGCTGATCAAGGCGGAGATAGACCTGATGTACGAATGCTCGGATGCCGTTTTGCTGCTTTACCGGGAATCGAAGATACTCGATAAACCGCGCCTGAAGGCACTGTTGAAAAATGAAAAAAGGAGGGTAACGATTATCGAAGATGTCTTGCAGGAATGTATGGACGAACGATTGATCAAGGAGGTAAATGCGCGTGCGGCCGCCAATTTTATCAAAGGCATGGCGGAAACATTGGTTGCCAAGCGCTGGGATATAAGCGGATTTGTCAGCCGTGCGGAAATTGAAAGCACCATGCTGCGCATCGTCTTCGACGGCCTGCGTCAGGAGAAAAACGCGAATACATGCCTGGTTGCCGCTCCGGCGGATGATTTGCGGGGCAAAACCGCCCTTATCGTGAATGCCGCGACAAGCTGGGGCTGGGACCTTCCTTCCTTCCTTCTGGCCAGAGGAGTGAAATTGTTCCTCCATAGGGGAAAAAAATTAAAAGGCAGGCCGGACGACGGCGCAGCAGTCCCGGAAGAGTGGAGAAAGGCGCAGGTCTTTTT
>CAYYBK010000115.1:0-613 GCA_964470015.1 uncultured Syntrophales bacterium | reverse complement strand
GAAGCAGGCGGAGAAAAATCTGGGAGGGGTTAACTTTCTCGTTCAGGATTTCGGAGCCGTCATGGCCGGCAGCGGATACCCCGGATCTGACCGGCAGGGATTAATGCTCCGCGCACTGCGGGAACATCTGGACTTTGCTGAGGCTGTGGCAGGCTATCTGCAGTCCACAATGAACAAAGCGGCGATGGAGCGCATTGTTTTTCTGGCTCCCCGGGCGTGGGACAAACAAACCAATCCGGTCTGGTTCGAGACGGTGAAGGCGGCCGCCATTGAATTTACGAAAACACTGGCGAAAGAGCTGGCCTCCGTTCATGTAAACGTCAATTGTATTATTCCCGGGTTTATCGGCGGCGAAGTACAGGCGCAAACAGGCGCCGCAACCGAGTCTCTGGCGCCGGGGGAGATACCTCTTGGTTACATCGGGAAAAACAGCGACGTTTGGGAAACGATATATTTTCTGCTTTCCGGTAAGTCAAGATATCTGACGGGTCAAATTTTGCATGTCTCCGGCGGGAGCTGTTGACCAGGTCTTTCGCGGAGCGAATTGTTTTTACTTTCTGCCGACGAAATTCAGGAGGGAGGGATTAAATGGGCTTCAAGACAGATAAAGATT
>CAYYBK010000114.1:0-6481 GCA_964470015.1 uncultured Syntrophales bacterium | reverse complement strand
CGCGCCGATATGTTTTTTGGCCAGGTTTGCGGCAGTCTGGGCGATTATTCCGGCGGTGCGCTCCAAGGCGGATACAGGTTGTGTTTTTTTGCGGAGATTTCCCAGCATGGCCAGCCTTTCAAAAAAACCACGCAGGTCTTCCTGAAAGATGACGACTAAGACAAAAAGCAAAATAGCAAAAAAACTCTGCAAAACAATGGTGGTAAGATAAAGTTGGAAAAAACGGGCGGCAACGTAAATGCCGCCGAGCAGAATTATGCCGATCAGGACAAAACGGGACGCACGGGCTTTGAACCAGGTCAAAAGAGCGAAAATCATCACAGTGATAATGATAATGTCCAGGACATCCTGGATGCGGACACTGCTTATGAAAGATAAGGCGGTAGCGATAGGGTCCATAAAAGTTTCATTTTTTTAAGTATTTAACGCGAATCTTATAACGAAATAACCGCACCGGTGTCAAGCGGGATTAATTATGGGCCGGATGATCCAGGCGGGCAGGGTATTCTCCTTGCGCTGTTTATGGTGCCGAAAAACCTGCTTCCAAGATCAAAAAATCCGGCGAAAGGGCGTAATGGAAAGATATGTAAGGTGGCCAGCGGAAAGAGAGCGCCTTTTTAAGTCTTCATCAACCGGCCGGGGAAAAATGTTGACAACAACGGCTGATACTGCTATAAAGCGGCAAAAATCAACGGAATCATAATTATGAATTATCAAAAATTAACAGTAGCTTTGAATGGTTGGTGGTGGTGGGCCCTCTCCGGGAGGTACTGCCGTCGTTGATCTTTTTTAAATAAAAAGTCAAAGCCGTGAAGAACCTCTCAGGTCTTCACGGCTTTTTTATGCAATTGATATAAAGGGCCGTGAGGGAACTCGCGGCCCTTTTTTTGTGAAGCTCAGATATGACAAGTGCCGCCCGTTAATATCCGGGAGCCTGATTATCCGGCGCATGCCGGATCGCCCCGTCCACAGGAGATTGAAAATGTACAAGCCTAGTTTTGCCGAATTTGAAAAAATGTTGCAGCGAGGAAATTTGATACCGGTTTACCGGGAAATTCTGGCCGATGTGGAAACCCCTGTTTCCGTGCTGCTGAAGATGCAGGATAAAAGCCACGTTTATTTACTGGAAAGTGTTGAAGGCGGTGAAAAATGGGGCCGGTATTCATTTATCGGTGCCGACGCCGCCGTGGTTTTTAAAGTCCGCGGCGCCAATGTTGTGATTGAAGAAAAGGATAAATTTACCATCCGCCCGCATCGAGGAAATCCCCTGCAATTGCTGCGGGAACTGCTGAATCGCTATCAGCCTGTTTCCGTTCCGGGACTGCCGCGGTTTTACGGCGGAGCCGTAGGTTATCTGGGATATGAGATGGTGCGCTATTTTGAAAAACTGCCCGTTCCTCCTCCGGATGATTTGGCTCTTGATGAGGCCGTCTTTGTCGTCAGTGATGCGGTCATGATCTTCGACAATATAAAGCATACAATTAAAATTGTGGTGAATGCTTTTACGGAAGATGCGGATTCGCCGGAGGATATTTATGTCGCGGCCTGCCGGAAAATCGAGGCATTGATCGAAACAATCAACGCGTGTGCTTTTTATCAGGGAGAAGATATTATTGACACTCCGGAAGTGTCTTTTTCCTCCAACATGACGCAGGCTGAATATGAAAACATTGTGCAAAGGGCCAGAGAATACATTGCTGCCGGTGATGCTATCCAGGTAGTGCTTTCCCAGCGTTTTCAGACTCACTGCCGTTCGAACCCGGTTGATCTTTATCGGGCCCTGCGTTTTATCAATCCTTCGCCTTATCTGTTTTTTCTGAAGCTGGACAGCGTGGTTCTGATCGGTTCGTCGCCGGAAGTTATGGTGCGGCTGGAGGACCGGACGATGGAACTAAGGCCGATCGCCGGAACAAGAAAAAGAGGCGTTACCGAACAGGAAGACCGGCAGCTTTCCGACGAATTGCTTTCCAACGAAAAGGAGCGTGCCGAGCATGTGATGCTGGTTGATCTGGGCCGCAATGATCTGGGGCGTATTGCCCAGGCCGGCAGCGTTCAGGTTACTCAATATATGGTTGTGGAGAAATACTCGCACGTAATGCATCTTGTCTCCAATATACGGGCGCAGCTGGCCAAGGGCAGGGATGCCTTCGACGTAATGGCGGCGACTTTTCCCGCCGGTACGCTTACCGGCGCACCGAAAATCAGGGCGATGGAAATCATTGATGAACTTGAGCCGGTGAGGCGCGGAGCTTACGGCGGAGCCGTTGGATATTTCAGCTTCAGCGGCAACATGGATTTTTGTATCACAATAAGAACGATGCTTATAAAGAACAGCAAAATTTTCATTCAGGCCGGCGCCGGCATCGTTCACGATTCCGATCCGGTGCTGGAGTATCAGGAATCCGTTAACAAGGCGCAGGCCATGCTCGGTGCCGTGCGGCTGGCTGCCGGCTGTTTTGCGATTGATGACGGGAAATGAGGATGTCTTATGATTCTGATGATTGATAATTACGATTCCTTTACTTTCAATATTGTTCAGTATCTGGAACAAATGGAGCGGCACGTAGTGGTCTGCCGGAATGACAAGATCACGCTTGCGGAGATTGAAAGACTGCGGCCGCAGGCGATTTTTCTTTCACCCGGACCGTGTTCGCCAAGGCAGGCGGGAATTACGGTTGATGTCGTCCGTAACCTTCATACAGTGATTCCGATAATGGGTATCTGCCTTGGCCACCAGTCCATAGCGTATGCTTTTGGCGGCGATGTCGTGCGTGCGGGACGAATTATGCACGGAAAGACTTCGATGATTTCCTCCGACGGCAAAACTATTTTTACCGGGTTGCCGAATCCTTTTCCTGCAGGAAGGTATCACTCTTTGATCGTGCAGGAAGAAACACTCCCCGGCTGTTTGGAAATCAGCGCGCGGACGGCGGAAGGAGAAATCATGGGGCTGCGGCATAAAGAATATCCGGTGGAGGGAATCCAGTTCCATCCTGAATCTGTGCTGACGCCGCAGGGCAAAAGAATCATTAGAAATTTTTTACAATATACCGGGCAGAAGGAGCATTAATGATGATCAAAGAAGCAATCGAAAAAGCCGTAAGCAAAGTTGATTTAAACGAAGCGGAAATGATGGCGGTGATGGAAGAAATAATGGAAGGGCAGGCCACGCCGGCGCAAATCGGGTCGTTTATCACCGCACTGCGCATGAAGGGTGAAACGGTGGAAGAGGTTACCGGAGCGGCGCGCATCATGCGCCAGAAAGCAACGCATGTTAATGCCTGTGCCACGACTGTTGTGGATACATGCGGCACCGGCGGCGACCGATTGAATACATTCAATATCTCGACGACGGCGGCATTTGTTGTGGCGGCGGCTGGTATTACCGTCGCCAAACACGGAAATCGCGCCGTATCCAGTGGCTGCGGCAGCGCTGATGTTTTGGAGGCTTTGGGCGTCAACGTCAGCGCCGGCCAGGAAATAGTGGAAGAATGCCTTCAGCAGATAGGAATCGGATTTTTGTTTGCTCCGAAAATGCATGGAGCGATGAAATACGCCATCGGTCCACGGCGCGAAATCGGCATCCGGACAATATTCAATATGCTGGGCCCTTTGACCAATCCGGCGGGAGCAACGGCGCAGCTTCTTGGTGTTTATGAACCGAAACTGACGGAAATGTTTGCCGGAGTTCTGAGAAAAATGGGGACGAAAAGAGCTTTCGTTGTTCACGGCGCTGACGGGATGGATGAAATTACGGTTTCGGGATCATCGCGGATGGCGGAATTGCATGATGGAATCATTAAAACATACAATATCAATCCTGCCGATTATTTCGGCGCTATCCATCCGCTTTCCGCCATTCATGGCGGAGATCCCTCCTACAATTCCAGGCTGACTAGGGATGTTCTTACCGGGAAAAAAGGTGCCTGCCGTGATATCGTCGTGATTAACGCCGCTTTTGCGATCATGGCCGGCGGCAAGGCGGAAAAGATCGAAGACGGAATCAAGCTTGCGGAGGAATGCATTGACGGCGGAGCGGCCGTAAGAAAGCTGCAGGAATTGATTCAAATGAGCAACGGCTGATAAACACATGATTTTAGATTTAATTCTTGCCACAAAAAGCGAAGAAGTGGCTGAACTGAAGAAGAAAATTTCTCTTGCTGCTCTGCAGGAAAAGATCAGCCGGATGGAACCGTGCCGCGATTTTCGAACGGCAATCAGTATTAACTCCTGTGCCGTAATTGCCGAAGTGAAAGGTGCGTCTCCGTCCCGCGGCAGGCTCGTAAAAAATTTTCATCCGGTCGAGATTGCCGAAATATATGAGAAAAACGGGGCGGCGGCGATTTCCGTGTTGACCGACGGGAAGTATTTTGCGGGAAAGAACGAATATCTGACGCAGATCAGGCACAAAGTGTGCTTGCCTTTGTTACGCAAAGATTTCATCATCGATACCCGTCAGATATATGAAACGAGGGCACTCGGCGCCGATGCCGTGCTGCTGATTGCCGCCGTTTTAAAAGATAAGCTTGGTGAATTTATTGCAATTGCCGCCGGGCTGGGTTTGCAGCAGCTTGTTGAGGTGCACACGCATTCCGAACTCCGGGATGCATTGGCGGCGGGTGCAGAGATTATCGGCATCAATAACAGAAATCTCACTAATTTTGTCACCGATATCAACGCCTGCCGTAACCTGGCGCCTTTTATCCCGCCGGATAGAATAGCTGTCGCCGAGAGCGGCATCAGCCGCAGAAAGGATATCGAGACGCTGCTCAATGCCGGTATTCATGTGTTTCTGATCGGCGAGGCGCTGGTTACGGCAAACGATATTGGAAAAAAGCTGAGGGCATTAAGGGGAAGTTGAACAATGACGCAGATAAAAATTTGCGGCATCACCAATGAAGAAGATGCCATGTGTGCGGCCGCGTGCGGAGCGGCGGCGCTGGGGTTCGTCTTTTACCCCCTTTCTCCCCGCTACATTGTGCCGGAAGCCGTTTGCCAGATCGGGGAAAAGATACCGCAGGGTATAGTCCGCGTCGGTGTTTTTGTGAATGAAAACGCCGCTGAAGTAACCCGGATAGCGGAATTATGCCGTCTTGATTTTATTCAACTGCACGGAGATGAGTCTATAGAATATTGTCGCAATTTCCCGCAGAGTATGATTATCAAAGCAGTAAATCTGCGCAGCGAAAATGATTTGATGCGTGTTGCAGATTTTGAAGCCGCCGCAATTCTGGCGGACAGCCGCCATGACGGTCTTTACGGCGGCACCGGGAGAAAATCAGACTGGGAGCTGGCCCGCCGGCTGAAAAACAGAAAGCCGCTCATATTATCCGGCGGCCTGAACGCAAGCAATGTCAGGGATGCGCTGGCTGTCGTCGCACCGCGGGCTCTGGATATCAACAGCGGAGTGGAGCTGGAACCGGGCAAAAAAGATCACCGAAAAATCTTCCGTGTGTTTGAAGTTTTGCGGTCGGTCGATTTACGGCGGGAAGCTGCTCCCCTAATTTTTACAAAGAGAGAAAAACAATGAAAACATTGCCAGACAAAAAAGGACACTTTGGAATCTTCGGCGGGCGTTACGCCGCCGAAACTTTAATGCCCGCTTTGATCGGGCTGGAACATGCTTACCGGGCGGCGCAAAAGGACAGCGCCTTTGCGCGGGAGCTTGCCTGTTATCAGCGCGACTATGCCGGACGCGCTACACCGCTTTACTACGCCGCCCGCCTGACGGCAAACCTGGGCGGAGCGAAAGTATATCTCAAGCGGGAAGATCTTAATCACACGGGGTCACATAAGATCAACAATACGCTGGGCCAGGCGCTTCTCGCGCGGTGCATGGGCAAGAAAAAGGTAATTGCCGAAACCGGTGCCGGCCAGCACGGCGTTGCCACGGCGACCGTGGCGGCTCTTTTCGGCATGGAATGCAAAATATTCATGGGGGAAGAGGATATCCGCCGGCAGGCGCCGAATGTTTTCCGGATGAAAATACTGGGGGCGGAGGTTGTGCCGGTGAAAAGCGGAACGGCAACACTCAAAGATGCCATGAACGAGGCAATGCGCTACTGGGTTTCCCATGTCCGCGATACATTTTACATCATCGGGACAACGGCCGGTCCGCATCCTTATCCGCAGATGGTGCGTAATTTTCAGTCCGTAATCGGCCGGGAAATAAAAAAGCAGATCGGGAAAATTGCCGGCAGGAATCCCGATATCCTGGTGGCCTGCGTCGGCGGCGGCAGCAATGCGATGGGTACCTTCTATCCTTTCCGCAATGAGAAGAACATCGCCATGTTCGGCGTCGAGGCGGCCGGTCACGGTTTGGAAACCGGTGAACATTCCGCCAGTATCAATGCCGGCAAAGTCGGTGTTCTGCACGGAAATAAAACATACCTGCTGCAGGATGAGCAGGGACAGGTGCGGGACGCCTATTCGATTGCCGCCGGCTTGGATTATCCCGGTGTCGGTCCGGAACATGCCTATT
>CAYYBK010000113.1:0-6481 GCA_964470015.1 uncultured Syntrophales bacterium | reverse complement strand
TGAGAGCGGCAATTAAAATATAAAGGGGACACCGGTAATCATGACCGAGGAACCGACGAATTATTCAATAAAGCTCGATATTTTTGAAGGCCCGCTGGACCTGCTTCTCTATTTGATCAAGAAAAATGAAATCGATATTTATAACATCCCCGTAGCGTTAATAACGGAACAATATCTTCAATACATCAAAATAATAAAATCGCTAAACCTGGATCTGGCCGGAGAATATCTGGTCATGGCTTCCACGCTTATTCATATTAAATCAAAAATGCTCTTGCCGGTTCCTGATGAGTCATCCCCTGAAGAAACAGATGAGGATCCGCGCGCCGAACTGGTCCGTCAGCTGCTGGAATATCAGGCTTTTAAAGAGGCGGCAACTGCGCTGGAAAAAAGGCCGCTTCTGGAGAGAGATGTCTTTACCCGTTCCGCGCCGCTGGATGATGATAAGGAAAAATCGGCGGAAAACGAGGAAGATCTTATTGAGGTCAATATCTTCGAACTCATTGAAGCCTTCCATCGTCTTGTTTCCCGCATCGACCAAAAAGAGCTTCTGGAGATTGATCTGGAAAAAATGTCGCTAACTGATATAATAAACGAAGTTATGGAACGGTTAACCCGCGAAAAGAATCTCACGTTTGAAGAGCTTTTAGGGGAGCGCAGAGACCGCCGGCGCATTATTTATACTTTTCTGGCCGTTCTGGAATTGATTAAGCTGAAGATGGTTAAGGCTTATCAGACATCGGCTTTTGGCGTTATCCGGATATTCCCGGCTGTGGAGTCATAAATGGAAAATTTAAAATCAGTTATTGAAGCCCTTATTTTGGCGTCGGAAGCGCCGCTGGCTATGGATAAAATCTGTCTGATTATGGAAGGCGTCGAAAGGACGGAAATTAAGAAAAATATCGAACAGCTTACCGCCGAGTATAACGAGCGCCAGGGCGGTATTTTTCTGGCGGAAGTGGCCGGCGGCTTTCAATTCCGCACCCGACCGGAATTTAGTTCATGGATAAAAAAATTAAAGGGAACGAAACCCGCTTCGTTGTCTCCCGCCGCTCTGGAAACGCTGGCGATTGTAGCCTACAGACAGCCGCTCGTTAAATCGGAAATCGAAAGCATTCGCGGTGTTGATGTCAGCGCACCGCTCAAAGGTCTTCTGGAGAAGAAGCTTATTCGCATTGTCGGGCGCAAAGATGTCCCCGGTAAACCGATAATATATGGAACAACAAAAAAATTTCTGGAAGTATTCAACCTGAAAGATCTTTCCGAATTACCAACGCTCCGGGAATTAAAGGAATTAAACGGGCCGGCGGAGCCCTCTCCGGAATTATCCACTCCATGAAAGAACGTTTACAGAAAATCATAGCTGCTGCCGGCGTTGATTCCCGGCGCCATGCGGAAAAATTGATCGCCGCCGGTCGCGTCAGTGTCAACGGCATTATTGTCAAAGAGCTGGGAACAAAGGCGGACACGGCCAAAGATATCATCCGTGTTGACGGCAACGTAATATCATTGGATAGAACAATGATTTATATAGCGCTGCACAAGCCGGCCGGCTATGTAACAACCTTGTCAGATCCTCAGCAACGAAGTACGGTTGCGGACCTGGTCGGTGATGTTCCGGAAAGGGTCTATCCGGTTGGACGCCTTGATTACGATTCCGAGGGGCTGTTGCTACTGACGAACGATGGTGATTTTGCGCAGAGAATGCAGCATCCCCGTTTTCAGATGCCTAAAGTTTACAGAGTGAAAATTCAAGGCCGACTGAGCAAAGAGGAAATCAAGCAATTGGGCAAGGGTATAAAACTTGCGGACACAACGTTCAAGCCGGAAAATATGCAAATAGAAAAATTCAATGACAAAAGCTGCTGGTTACAGCTTACGCTGCGGGAAGGGAAAAACAGAGTAATCCGCAGGGGATTTGAAGCGGCCGGTTATCGGGTTGCCCGCCTGGTGAGAAAGTCGGTGGGCGCCGTTGAGTTGGGTACACTGCAAGCAGGCTCCTGGCGCTATTTGACAAAAAAAGAAATCAGTCAATTGCTGAATAATACTGTCGTCAAGGACAGCCAAAATTCTCTTGACATTCACTATAAAATAAATAATAGTTGCACCACTATGAAATAAAACCGTTTTATCGTCTGGCGATTGAAGGGTTGGAATTAGTCTGAAGGAGGTTCTATGAACAAATCGGGTCTTATTGAAGCTTTAAGCCAAAAGCTTAATTTAACGGAAAAAAAGGCCATAGATGTAGTTAATCTTGTTTTCAAAGGTTTCACTGATGAATTAAAGAAAAGCGGTCGTATCGAAATAAGAGGATTCGGCAGCTTTGTAGTGAAGAATTACGGCGCCTACACCGGAAGAAACCCCAAAACCGGTACCAAAATTAAGGTAGAACCCAAGAAATTGCCTTTCTTCAAAGTAGGAAAAGAATTGAAAGACAGAGTAGATAAAATGAAGTAACAGATTTTGCCAGATTTATATTTAATTATAAAGGGGGCTTGTTTAATAAAGCCCCCTTTTACTTTTATCCGTTCCTGCCCGGAAGTGCTTTCTTTGTCCCTGTTAGCTGATTAATCCCTATTTATAGGGCTTTCCGGGTGTTTTCCTTTTCTGGTTTTGTGCGCGGTAAAAGCCGGTTTATCCAGCTGTTCATCCCAAATTTGCGTTAACGAAATTCCAATTAATCAAATTCTTAATTACGGCAGAGATGTAATCCGGCCGGCGATTTTGGTAATCAAGATAGTAGGCGTGCTCCCAGACATCTATTGTCAGTAAAGGCGTCTGCCCGTGCGCGAGCGGTGTATCGGCATTGGCTGTTTTAACAATTTTCAAATCTTTTCCGTCCTGCACCAGCCATGCCCAGCCGCTGCCGAACTGAGTAGCTCCGGCATTCTTCAATTCTTCGGCAAACTTATCAAAGTTTCCCCAGGTGGCGTTTATTTTTGCGGCAACGGCTCCCGTCGGCGCGCCTCCTTCCCCTTTTTTCAGGCAATGCCAGTAAAAAGAATGGTTCCATACTTGTGCCGCGTTATTGAATATCCCGGTTTTGGCCTGATCTTTAGCGGCAATCCTGATGATTTCCTCCAGTGACAGCTCGTTCAAGTCCGTTTTGTCAATAAGTTTGTTCAGATTATCCACATAAGTCTTGTGGTGCTTGCCGTAATGGAAATCAAGCGTATTGGCGCTGATAAAAGGTGATAAAGCGTCTTTGGCGTAAGGTAATTCCGGTAAGCTGATAGGCATATTGGTGAAATCTCCTTTCCTTATTTTTTTTATAATAAATACAGGATATTGATTTTGTCAAATGGTTAGTTATTGGCCTGGAGTTTCCGCCGCCGGGACGGTGTTTACTGATCTAAATTTATTTTTAAGCCGAAGTTCATAAATTAACATGAAAAAAATAAAAATAATCGCCGGAAGAGCGGCCTGATTGTTGAAAACATACAGCGCTATTCCGCCGGCCAGGACGGAGTTTTTTAATGTGCCCAACATGATCAGCGCGGTGGTTTTTTCTTTCGGGATCCGGTAAAAAATGCAGATTTTTTCAATGGCGTAACCGATCAAAAAAGTAGCGGAGACGGCGATCAGCGCAATAAAAAGCAAATCCAGGGGCCGCTGAAGAATCAAATAACGGTTACTGGCGGCTAAAGCATAGAAGATGATGAAGGAACACCAGTCATTGATTGTATCGGTGTGCGGTAGAAGAAATTTGTCCCAGTCTCTATCCACGGCGATTCGGGAAAGGGCAAGCGGAAGAATCACCAATTCTGCGACGAGAATGACACCCGAACAATTGAAAGGCGTATATTTGAGAAATCCGATACCGATAAGAGGAACAATTAAAATAGCTCCCAGATAAGCGCCGGCAAGGCCGGCAAATGATGTTTTGGGGTCTGCCTGAAATAATTTGCTTAAGGGTATTATGGAAACGTAGGGAGGAACGGCGGCGATTAATACCATTCCGATCCAGAGATTTTCATCGCGGATCAGGAAGATGCTGGACAAGATAATGAAATTTCCCAAAATGAAGTAACTCAGGATGTTTCCCCAAAGCGCCGAAAAAATAAGCGGCCCCGGCTTCCGGAAAAAACCGCGTGGCATCCGCAGCAAGGTAATCGTCAGAATTACAGCCAGGGCGGGCAGCGTCAATGCGGCACCGATTTCTGCTCCCTGGGGCAAGATCACTCCCGTCATTAGCGCCAGTAAAAAAAGAATGATCGGTCGCCTAAAATAATATTTAATGGGAGCCACTATTTTTACCTCGATGCGGGCGAGATTGTTTTTATTCCGAAAATGATCAGAAGAAAGATTACATTAAATATTACTATAGTTCCTCCGGCCGGCAAGTTCAACAAAAAAGAAAATAAAAAACCGCAGATAACCGATAAAATGGAAAAGCACACGGAAGCAATAATCGTCATTTTGAAGCTCAGCGAAAGCTGCAGCGCGGTGAGCGGCGGCAGGATCAGCATGGCGGAAACCAGCATTATTCCGGCAATTTTCATTGTCAGGACGGCGGATACGGCCGTTAAAAGGAAGAGGATGACATTTATTTTTTTTGTTCTGATCCCCATACTTTTGGCCAATTCTTCATCAAAAGTAATTGCCATGAGATCGTAATAGAAAAACGATACACAGCCGATAACGACCATAAAAATTATGAAAGAAAGCAGGAGCTCCGTTTTGTTCACGGTGAGGATATTACCGAAAAGATAACTGAACAGATCAACGCTGTAACCTCCGGACAAGCTTGTCAGAATTATGCCGACGGCAATTCCTATCGAGGAAACAACGCCGATCGCCGCATCACCATGGATCTTTTTGGAAGCGGTCAGTTTGAGTATGGCCAGGGAGGAAAGCATCACCAGTGGCAGTGCCGCAATCGTAACATAAAACGGGGCAACTCCCAGCAGCAGCACGACAGCTACGCTGCCGAAAGTTATATGGGCAAGGCCGTCACCGATTAAAGAAAGACGGCGCAGAACGAGAAATACTCCCAGAATTGCCGCCACCGCGGCAATAAATACGCCGGCGAGCAACGCCCGCTGAACAAACGCAAGATTTAAAATTTCACCAAGGCCCATTCAGGCATTACTCCTGTTGTGTTGATGGCATATCATGTGCTGACTGTCCGGACCGAAGAATCCGGTCATGTCCGGCGAAGCGCAGAAAGCCTCAAAGGTACCGGAAAAAATAACCTTCTTGTCCAGGTAAAGGAGGCAGCGGGCATAATTACCGATGACTCCGGTATCATGAGTGATGAGAATTATCGTTGTGCCCTGCTGCTGATTCAACTCACGGGTCAGCAGGTAAAAATTGTCCCTGGTTTCGGGATCGAGTGCGGTAGTCGGTTCATCAAAAATGAGCAAATCCGGTTTGGAGGCTAAAGCCCTGGCCAGCATTGTTCTCTGCTGCTCGCCGTAGGAAAGCTCGCCGATCAGGCGGGATGATAAATGCTCAATACTCATCATCTGTAAAATCTGTTTTATATTCAGCGGATTTTCTTTACGGCGCGGTCCCAGCTGGACGATTTCCCGGACCGTGCCGGGGAAATGGGTATTGAGGGCGTTCAGCCGTTGAGGCAGGTACCCGATTTTTTCCCATTGCCGAAAGGTCGCCAAGGTCTGTCCAAAGAGGGATATGTATCCGTGGCGTGGCTGCAGTATTCCCAGAATATTTTTAATCAGCGTGCTTTTCCCGGAGCCATTCGGGCCTGCCACTCCCATGTAATCGCCTTTTTGCACGCTAAAAGAAATATTCTGCAAAACTTCGATCCCATTGTAACAAAATGTTAAGTTTTCAGCCGTGATAATATTCAGCGACATCGCATTCCCTTTTTTAAATTAATCAGATTTTCTTCCATGAGCGACACGAAAGAAACGCCGCGGGCCATTTCCTCCTTACTTATTGCATGGCCGTTGCTCATTTTCAGCAGACCGACTCCTGTTTCGCCGGCGATTGTTTCCGCCAGCCGCGGGTTGATGAGGTTTTCAAAGTAGATATGAGATACCTTCATATCCCTTATTTGCTGGATCATGGTCATGATTTTTTGCGGTTCCGGTTCGGAATCGGCGGATACGTTGTAAACAGAATAATATTTCAGGCCGTATTTGTTGGCCAGATACGCGAATGCCCAGTGTCCGGCATGTAGTATCGTCCGGTTTTGGCATCCCGTCAATTCGGCACTGAATCTATTATCGAGCTCCGCCAGCTTGTTTTTGTATCCTGCGGCATTCTTCAAGTAAAAGTCACTGTTGCGCGAATCGATTTTTACCAGGGCGGTGGCGATGTTATCCGCCATCTTTTGCGCATTATTGAAATCAAGCCAGATATGCGGATCAAATTTCGAGGCATGATGGTCTTCTCCATCGTCGTCGTTTAAAGGAAGCATCGCAATCACGCTTCCTGTTTCCACAGGCAGCAGTCTGGAAATGTGTGCCGCGGACTTAATTATTCTGTACGCACAGTGATCCAATTACATATT
>CAYYBK010000112.1:5560-6528 GCA_964470015.1 uncultured Syntrophales bacterium | reverse complement strand
ACTGCAAAGCGGTTTTTACTTTCGGCAATTTCAGCTTTTTCTCGCAAAAATTACACCATTACCTTTTTCCTCTGAAACCGATCAGTTCTTTCGATTCCGGATTTAAATTTATGCAGCAAAACTGCACTATGGGGCCGTTGCGTGACGGAAGAGGTGCAATCGAATATATTTTTATCTCGGTGCATGACGTTACGGAAGCGGTCAGTTTCGAACAGCGGCTGCTGGAAATGAACATGAAGGATGCGCTGACGGGGATCAACAACCGCCGTTGTCTGGAAATCCGGCTACGAGAAGAAATTGAAAGGCATAAGCGTTACGCGCACCCCCTCAGCCTGATTATATTTGATATAGATTGCTTCAAGCAGATTAATGATACTTACGGGCATCAATGCGGTGATTATATTTTGACGGAAGTCGCGGCAACAATCAGCAAAACCATTAGATCCGAGGACATTCTGGCGCGCTTTGGCGGCGATGAATTCTGCTGCCTGTTGCCGGAAACGTCGAGCGGTGCGGCGCTTGTGCTGGCCGAACGATTCCGGAAAAAAATTGCCCGGCGGATTTTCCGCAGCCAGAATGATAAAATTAAAACGACCATCAGTCTGGGAGTGGCGGCTCTGAGCGAAGGAGATACAAAATCAGCGGCGCTATTGGAAAAAGCCGATGATGCCTTGTATGAAGCCAAGAACAACGGCCGGAATCAAGTCGCGCTGTTCAAATGATCTAAATGCCGGGAAACAGAACCGCGCTGTATAAAATTTGTTTTTTGGGGAGAAAATATGCGGCGGGATAAATAAGGCGGGAGGTAATAGTGATTAAAAAGATATTAATTGTCGACGATTCTCCTGTTTCCGTAAAAATCATGAAAAGTTGTATCCCTAAAGACAAGGGCTATGAATTTTCTGAAGCAAATAACGGCGAGATGGGTGTTGAAAAATACAAGGAGTTTCGGCCTGATGTTACTTTTA
>CAYYBK010000112.1:2245-5550 GCA_964470015.1 uncultured Syntrophales bacterium | reverse complement strand
ATGCCAGTCATGAATGGCTTTGACGCCATGCAGGCCATAATCAAGTATGATGAAAATGCCCTGGTTGTAATCGTCACTGCTGATATCCAGATCAAAGCAATGGCCAGAGCTCATGACTTGGGTGCATTCGCGGTAGTAAAGAAACCTCCGGCAAAGGAAACTATCGCTGCCGTCCTGGAGCAGGCAAACAAAAAGCTGGCGGAGCGCTGTTAGTCTATGGGTGATTGCAAAACGCAGGAAATGATATCGGCGGAAGAGACGGATATTCTGCAGGAAATTATGAATATTGCTTTCGGCCGTGCCGCCGCTGATCTGGCCGAATATATTGATATCTACGTCATTCTCAGTGTACCCTATGTTAAGCTTTTGCGGGCCGTTGACTTGCCGCACTATATAGATACGGAAATCAATAGCTATGATAAAGTAAGCGTTGTGGAGCAGAAATTCTGGGGAAAATTTAAGGGGGCGGCCTTTCTGGTTTTTCCTACCGGCACCGGGAAAAAATTAATTACTTTACTCGACGGCGGGGCGCAAGTCTTTGAGTCCGATCCTATTTATGAATTGGAAATGGAATCATTCCGGGAAGTGGGTAATATCCTTATCGGCGCTTGTGTCGGTAAAATCGCCGAACTTTTGGATGACGTCATCACTTACTCGCCGCCGCGCGTTGTCGTTGAAAAAAAGCATTGCGGCGTTGTGCCGGTTGATCTGTTTGAAGAAAACAGCATGGCTATTGTTTTGAAGACCCTTTTCGAATTCAACGAAAATAATGTAAGTGGCTATCTGTTCATCGTTACCAGCCAGGAATCATTCACCTGGTTGAAAAGCGCGCTCTATAAATTTTTGTCTCAATACGAGTGAATTTTCCGTATAACTCACTAGGGCATCCAAAGGCCAGGGCCGGCATTTTTGTTTTGCCGGGCTGGTGCCTGATAATTATAATCCTTTTTCCTTGCCTGTTTCACCGGACTAGCTGCACGATGATCGCCCCCGTTTGTTTTGCAGGTAATCGAATACATCAAAATATTCTCCGCAGGAGAGCTTGCCTTGTTTCTTAATCCGGCCATACTTTTACGATACGAAAAAAAATTGTTAAAAAAACTTGACATAAAGTTTCCTATTGGGATACTATGTTTCCTAACAGGATATATTAAGGCGGCACGGTTCCGCGACCGATGCGGGATTGGCAGCGTCTTTTGCTGGAGAAAATTACGAATATGAAGAACAAGCAAAAACCAGCGATCAGTGAAGCGGAAATCGGAATGCGCATTAAGACTTTCCGCAATCAGAAAAAAATAACCCTGGATAAACTGGCTCAGCAAACTGGTTTTACAAGGGGTTACTTGTCCAAGGTAGAGAAATCGAAAAAATCACCCCCTGTTTTTACCCTTGCGATTATCGCCCGGGCGCTGGGCGTTAATGTTTCCGCCCTGCTCGGAGAAGGATCGCCTGCCCCCGTTTCCATCTCGCTGGTGAAAAAAGGGGAAAGGACTTTGATTTCCAGAAAATCAACGGCTTACGGCTACACCTTCGAAGCCATTGCCTATAAATACCCAAACAAAAAGATGGAAGCATTCATTTTGACGCTGCCGCTTAATTTTCCTAAGAAAACCGTCTACCATCATGAAGGCGAAGAGATACTTTTTGTTTTAGAAGGGACAATGAAATTCCACCATAATAATCTGGAATACATTGTCGAAGAGGGAGACTGCGTCTATTTCGACGCCAATTTACCGCATTATGGTGAATCCATGGGCAAAAAGGAAGTTAAATGTCTCATGGTTATTTACAATGCTGTTAACCAATAGGGGATTAATTATATGAAAATAGATCAAATAAAACATGTCGGTGTTCTCGGAGCGGGCCTGATGGGACACGGCATTGCCCAGATATTTGCACGGGCCGGTTACAAAGTTAACATTTTTGATGCCGACGCGGCAATGCTGAACAGGGCCAAAGACAAAATCGCCGCCAATTTTGATGTTTTTATAAAATTAAAACTGGCCACTCCCCGGGATCGGGAAAAATGCTTGGAACTTGTCTCCGTATCACCGGACCTGCCGTCGCTTTGCAGAGGTCCGCAAATCATCATCGAAGCGATTTCTGAAAATATGAAAATAAAGCATGATACCTACCGGGAGATGGAAAAATACACACCGGCGGATACAATTTTCACCAGCAACACCTCTGCTTTGAGCATTACGGCGATCAGCACGGCTCTTCGGCACAAAGAGCGTTTTCTGGGAACCCACTTCTGGAATCCTCCTCATATTATCCCTTGTGTCGAAGTTATTAAAGGCGCGGATACGGCGGAGGATGTTTTTGAAACGGTTTATGCACTGATGGAAAAGGCGGGCAAAGTACCGGTCCGCGTGCTCAAGGATGTCCCCGGCTTTCTCGGGAACCGGCTCCAGCACGCCATGATGCGTGAGGCGATATCGCTGCGGGAGCATAACATCGCCAGCGCCGAGGATATCGATAAAGTGGTCAAATACAGCTTCGGTATCCGCCTGCCTTTTATCGGGCCGCTGGAGACCGCGGATTTGGCCGGCCTGAACCTCTTGCAGGATATTGAATCGTATTTGTTTCCCTATTTGGAGTCATCTCCGAAGATTTCACCGCTTCTGGATTCGCTTGTTGGCGAAGGGGCAATGGGCGTCAAGACCGGACGCGGATTTTATAACTGGACGCCGGAAAAAATCCAGCAGCTGATCCAACAGCGGGACACTATAATCCTGCGGATCATCAACGAAATCATTAAAAACGTCAAAGCCGCTGCGCAATGATAGGTGCTTTTATTATGCAAAAAGACTCAAATAGCGAGGTAACCAAATGAGCAACGTACCTGTATTTTTCCTTCACGGACTGGCCTATGCGGGATTGCTGTTTCTTGTATCGGCGGGTCTGACACTGGTTTTCGGCATGATGAACGTTTTAAACTTTGCGCATGCCGCGATGTACATGCTGGGTGCCTATTTTTCCTATTCCATTTTGATGCACTTCACCGGTCAGTTCTGGCTTTCGCTGATGGTTTGCCCTGTAGTGTTGTTTGTTATCGGCGCTTTGGTCGAGCGCTTTCTGCTGCGGCGTGTTCATAAGTTCGGACACGTGCAGGAACTGCTGCTGACTTTCGGCCTGGCATACATCATTACTGAACTGGTCAAATGGTACTGGGGAAATTATCCTCTGTCTCTTAATGTCAGCGGCTTTCTTGGCACTACCATCCCCCTTTTCGGCATCACCTACCCCGTTTACCGGATCTTCATATTCTTTTGCGCTGTTTTTGTCGGGGTGGTGATGGCCTT
>CAYYBK010000112.1:1913-2235 GCA_964470015.1 uncultured Syntrophales bacterium | reverse complement strand
GATCCTGTATAAGACCCGCCTGGGCATCATCCTGCGGGCGGCCGTCAACGACAGCGAGATGGTCAACGCCCTGGGCGTTAATGTTCCTCTTGTGTTCATGGGCGTCTTTGCTTTCGGTGCCGCTCTTTCGGGCTTTGCCGGAGTTATTGCCGGTCCGCTGCTTTCCACCTTTCCGGGCATGGCCCAGGAAATTCTGATTGACGCCTTTGTCGTGATCGTCGTGGGCGGATTCGGCAGCCTGGGCGGCGCCATCGTGGCCTCACTGCTCATCGGCCAGCTGCAGTCCTTCGGTGTCCTGCTCATCCCGAAACTGTCGATTGCC
>CAYYBK010000112.1:1160-1903 GCA_964470015.1 uncultured Syntrophales bacterium | reverse complement strand
CTTGTTTATCTGCTCATGGCCGTTGTTTTGATCATTAAACCTTCCGGATTGTTTGGGGAGGAATCGTAATGAAAGAGAAAGAGAACATATTCGTCATCATCGTCCTGTTTGTCGTGGGAGCTTTCATGCCCGCCATACTGAAGCAGTATCATTTAAACATGCTGACGGAGATAATCATCTTCGCGCTCTTTGCCGTGAGCTACAATATGCTTTTGGGTTATGCGGGGCTGCTGTCTTTCGGCCATGCCATGTTTTTCGGGCTGGGCGCTTTCGTGACCGCCATCGCCATCATCAATATACCAGGTTTGTCGCTGTGGCTGGCCGTGCTGATCGGCCTTCTTTCCACGGTCGTTGCCGGCTTTGTTGTCGGCGGCCTGATGCTGCGGCATAAGGGATCGTATTTTGCCCTTTTGACCCTGGCCTTCAACGCCCTCTTTTATGCCGTAGCCACAAAATGGCATTCCGTAACCGGCGGCGACGACGGACTAAGCATCACCCGGCCGGACATCCATCTGGGATTTGCCTCCATCTCGCTGGCCGGTTTGACCAACTTTTATTATTTAACCCTGATTATCATCGGCGCAGTCATCGTTTTCTGCTGGTACTTCAACTATACGGCCATGGGCAAGACTGTCCTGCTGATGCGCGAGAACGAAGAACGCATGAAATTTCTGGGGTACAACACCAATATCAGCCGGCTCATACTTTTTACCTTCAGCGGTGCGGTGGCGGGACTGGCGGGC
>CAYYBK010000112.1:0-1150 GCA_964470015.1 uncultured Syntrophales bacterium | reverse complement strand
TGCTTTTATACGCTCCATTTTCAGTTTGTTTCCATTTCCGCTATTAGCGTCGATATGACGACGGCGGTGCTGCTGATGGTTTTTGTCGGTGGTACGAAGAAATTCTGGGGGCCGATTCTGGGAGCCTTTGTTTATATTATTTTCCAGAATTACCTGAGCGATATTACGGACCGCTGGCCGCTGTTTATGGGCTTGATCTTCGTTTTCATGGTCTTGTTCATTCCCGGCGGCCTGTCGGGGGTAATTATGGACATAAGGCAGAAATTTAAGGGGAAAAAAGACGATAACGGCGGCAAATCCGCCCGGGCAGAGGAAGTGACGCCATGAACAATTACCTGCATATTAAAGATATTCATAAGGATTTTTCCGGATTGAAAGTTTTGACGGGAGTGGATTTCAAAGTCAGGGAGAAAGAGCGCCATGCCGTCATCGGTCCCAACGGAGCGGGGAAAACGACCCTGTTCAATATCATCAGCGGCAAGTTCAAACCTTCTTCCGGCGCCATCCTTTTTAAAGGACAGGATGTGTCCGGGAAACCGGCGCATGCCCTGAACAGGCTTGGTCTGGCCCGTTCTTTCCAGATCACCAATGTATTTCAGGAATTGAGTGTCTTCGAGAACGTTCTTTCCGGCGTGCGTTCCCGTTTAGGGCTGCATTATCATTTTTTCAAGCGGCCGGTTTCCGATCGCGCCATCGTGGAAAAGACGGAAGCGATAATCGCCCGCGTCGGACTTTCCGCTGTGCAGGATCAGCCCGCCAGTTCCCTGTCCTATGGCCAGCAAAGGGCGCTGGAGATCGGCATTACTCTCTCCACGGAGCCGGAGCTGATACTGCTGGACGAGCCGACAGCGGGCATGACGCGCGAAGAAACGGATCAGGCGATCAAGATGATAGATCAGGTGACGGCCGGCCGGACGCTGATCATCATCGAACATGACATGGAAGTGGTATTTTCACTGGCCCATACCATTTCCGTTCTCCATTACGGGACAATTCTGGTGTCCGATACCCCCGGGAAGATACGCAGCGATCAGCGGGTGAAAGACGCCTATTTGGGAGAAGGATGACTATGCTGGAAGTCAGAGACATACACAGCTATTACGGGAAAAGTCATATTTTACAGGGAGTGTCCTTCGATTTAAAGGAAGGG
>CAYYBK010000111.1:0-6539 GCA_964470015.1 uncultured Syntrophales bacterium | reverse complement strand
TTCGGCGACGATGAACGCATCATCGACATAGCCGATCCCTGGGAAAATTTCAACCGCAGCATGTACAAGTTTAATTATTACTTCGACAGATACCTTTTCCTGCCCGTGGTAAATGCTTATGAATTCATCACCCCTTCTTTCGTCCAGGACAGGATAACCAACTTTTTCAGCAACATCGGCGAGCTGAAGACGCTATACAACAGCCTGCTGCAATTAAACGGAGAAAAATTTTTCTTAACTTTCAACCGTTTTTTGACCAACAGCACCGTCGGTATTGGCGGGCTGTTTGACCCGGCAAGCTCGCTGGGCATGGAAAAGAAAAGCGAAGACTTCGGCAGGACCCTGGGCTACTGGGGAGTCGGCTCCGGCCCCTATCTCGTACTGCCGGTGCTTGGCCCCAATACCTTGCGCAGCGCCGGCGGCTCTGCGGTCGATACCAGCATCCGTTACGCGTTGCTTAATGCGGCCGATCCCCTGGAAAATATCGATAACGGCAACTCCATCGTAACGGGGATATCGATTCTGGAAAGCATCGATCTGCGGCATCGGGAAAAATTCCGTTATTACGAGAGCGGTTATCCTTTTGAATACGATCTGCTGCGTTTTCTCTATCAGAAAAAAGAAGAAATAATGCTGCTGAAATAAAACAACAACTCTCAGAGGAACGCGGATAAGGCCATGGAAACAAAATCAGAGTTAACATTGATAAAAAAATATTCAAAAGCGCTCAAGGCGTTATCGGTTTATGCTCTTAAGTACAATCTGATGCTTGTCGCCTATTACCTGACACGGCTTTACTTTCTGACGGTGAGAGTCAAACCGGTTGATGAAAACAACATCCGGCAGCATCTCCAGGAAGGGAAAAAGGCCATCGCCGCCATCTGGCACCAGCGGATAATCACCGCCATCGGCTACGCCAAAAGCTTTGCCGTTTACCGCCCGGCCGTGATGATCAGCGGCAGCCGCGACGGTGATCTCATTGCGTCAGTTTTCAGCCGGATGAATTTCCGCCCCGTCCGGGGATCTTCTTCGCGCCACGGGAAAAAGGCGCTGATGGCCATGGTTGATTATTTGCAGGGCAATAATTTCGCTGTTCATGTTTTGGACGGTCCCAAAGGCCCGAAAGGAGTCATAAAACCAGGCCTGATCATCATGGCTGAAAAGTCCGGAGTACCCGTAATGCCCGTTTATCTTTCCGTAACCAAGGCCTGGGTTCTCCGCAGCTGGGACAATTGTCTGGTTCCCAAACCGTTCAGCAAAATAGTAATTCGCTGGGATAAACCAATGGATGTCCCCCGGGAGATGACTGAACAGGAGTTCGAAGAAAAAAGGATCGCCATTGAAAAGCACATGCTGGAAAATCAGCGTCACGATGACGCCCTGTTCGGATGGAATAACCTGATCTAGAGTTCAAATCCTTTTGCTATTTTCAATGATATGTCGGCGGCGCGCACGGAATGGGTAAGCTCGCCCACGGAAATCATATCAACTCCCGCGGCGGCAATCGACGCGACGTTATGTAACCCCACATTGCCGGATGCTTCGAGCAGCGCCCGCCCGGCAACCAGATCCACCGCCTTTTTCATTTCCGCCGGCGTCATGTTGTCCAGCATGATGATCTCGACGCCGCAGTCGAGAGCTTCCTGCACTTCCGGCAGGTTTTTTGTTTCCACTTCAATCTTCAAGGTATGCGGCAGCCTTCGCCGCTGGGCCCTGACGGCCGCCGTAATGGAACCGGCGGCGGCAATATGATTATCCTTGATCAGGGCGCCGTCGTAAAGCCCCATCCGGTGATTAAATCCGCCGCCGATGCTTACAGCGGCTTTATCAAGCACGCGCAGGCCCGGCACGGTTTTACGGGTATCCAGTATTTTCGCCTTTGATCCGCGGACGGCCTCCACATACTTTCTGGTCAGTGTGGCGATTCCGCACATCCGCTGGAAAAGATTGAGCGCTACACGCTCGGCCTGCAGTATATGATACAGCCGCCCCGAAATCTCCGCAATTACAGCGCCCTTCCCGACTGTTTCTCCGTCGGTAACCAGCGATTTAAACCGCGTCTGCCTGTCCAAAAAAATAAAAACTTCTTTAAAGACATCGCTGCCGGCTACGACGCAATCGTCTTTCGCCAGCGCGCGGGCCCGCCCCGCCATATCCTGATGGACTATGGCCGCAGTGGTGATATCGCCGGCGCCGATGTCCTCTTACAGCGCCTTCTCTATAATTTTTTCTATATGCCTGGAAATCATAAATATAAGCCTTTAACCGCAGCAGTTCCTGTTTTCTGTTTTGATCCATTCCGCACTGCACGCTAAGATGACGGATATAGATGATAATAGCACGACGCCGTTTTTTCGCCTACGGAGAATTTACCGTTGAAATCAGGTCCGGCGGGTTCTCCGCAAAATATTGTTCTGCCGTAAATCCTTTACCAATTCGTCAGGCACCGATTTCCTTAAGTTTACTCAACGCCTTTTCCAGAGCGGCATGCCGGTCCTGGCAGGCCTTTAATTTATCTTCTTCTTTTTTGATGATTTCGGAGGCGGCTTTTTCGCGGAAATCACTATTGGAAAGTTTGCGCGAGCACTGTTCCAGATCTTTTCGGACCTTGGCAATTTCCTTTTCCAGGCGTGTTTTCTCCCCGGCAATATCCACTATTCCCGTAAGCGGAACGAAAATCCGCACAGGGCCGATGACGCCGGTCGCCACACCTTTCGGTTCCGCCATGTTTATTTCCGTGGATATCTTCTCCAAGTTGGCCATGTTCACGATGTAGCTTTTTCCCGTTTCGATGATGTCCCGCCATTTCTCATCGGGTACGGCAACAAAAACATCCAGCTTGCGCGACGGCGCGATCTGCATTTCACCGCGAATATTGCGGATGCTCACGATAATGTCCATCAAAATTCCCATTTCCCTTTCGGCGGCGGGATCTTCGTACTCCTCGGCGCGCACCGGGAAGGAGCTCACCATAATCGATTTTTCACTGCTTCCGTTTAACACCTGCCAGAGTTCTTCGGTAACAAACGGCATAAAGGGATGGAGGATGAGCAGCATATTCCTAAACACATACTGCAGGGTGCGCTGGGTGGCGTGACGCTGCGCCGGACTTTGTTTGCCGTAGAATGCCGGCTTGCTTAATTCCAGATACCAGTCGCAGAATTCATGCCAGACAAAGCGGTAGATGGTGGCAGCGGCATCGTTAAATCTGTATTCATCAAGACTCTGGGTTGTTTCCGTAATTGCCTTGTTGAGTCTTGTCTTGATCCATTTATCGGACAGGGATTCCTCCGCCGTAACCGGACTTTTTTCATCATAGTCTTCCAGATTGGCAAAAGTCAGTTTGGCGGCGTTCCAGATTTTATTGACGAAAAATTTGTATCCTTCTATTCTCTCGGCGGACATACGGACATCGCGGCCCTGAGCAGTGTAAGCCGCCAGCGTGAAACGAAAAGCATCGGTGCCGTATTTGTCGATCATCACGAGCGGATCGATGATGTTGCCCTTGGATTTGCTCATCTTCTCGCCCTTTTCATCACGCACCAGGGCATGGAGATAAACATCCCGGAAGGGAACATCTTTCATGACATAGATCCCCATCATCATCATGCGGGCCACCCAGAAGAAAAGAATATCAAATCCGGTGATCAACAGCGAGGTCGGGTAAAAAGTTTTCAGCGCTTTGGTTTTGTTCGGCCAGCCGAGAGTAGTAAACGGCCAAAGGGCGGAGCTGAACCAGGTATCAAGAACGTCCTCGTCCTGCTGCAAAGATACACCGCCGCAATCCGGGCATTTGTCCGGATCGACCGTAGCCACAATAACTTTTCCGCAATCGCCGCAATACCAGACGGGAATCCGGTGCCCCCACCACAACTGCCGGGAAATGCACCAGTCGCGGATGTTGTTCATCCACTCGAAATAGGTAGCCTCCCACGTTGCGGGGATTATTTTTGTTTTCCCTTTTACCACCGCGGCGATCGCCTGTTTGGCCAGCGGTTTTATCTTCACAAACCACTGTTTGGAAACCATCGGCTCGATATCGGTCTTGCAGCGATAGCACTGGCCGACGCTGTGGACGTATTGTTCGGTCTTGACCAAATAACCGCCTTTTTCCAGATCGTCGACAACCCGCTTTCTCGCTTCGTAGCGATCCAGTCCTTTATACACACCGCCGGCTTCATTGATATTGCCGAGACCGTCGATAACGGAAACAATTTCGAGTTTATGGCGCTGAGCAATGGCGAAGTCGTTGGGATCGGAACCGGGGGTGATCTTCACCGCACCGGAACCGAAATCGGTCGTAACGTAATCATCGGCGATAATCGGGATTTTCTTGTTGACAAGCGGCAAAATAACATATTTGCCGATCACGTCTCTGTATCTGCCGTCCTGGGGATTAACGGCCACGGCGGTATCGCCCAGCATGGTTTCCGGCCGGGTGGTGGCGACGATGATTTCCCCGGTACCATCGGCAAATGGATAACGGATGTCCCAGAGGAAGCTTTGTTCCTGTTTGAATTCCACCTCCAGATCGGAGATGGCCGTATGGCAGCGCGGACACCAGTTGACGATATAATCGCCGTGATAAATCAGGCCGTCGTTATAAAGACGCACAAACACTTCCCGCACCGCCTTGGACAGTCCTTCGTCCATGGTGAACCGTTCCCGATCCCAGTCGCAGGAGCAGCCAAGTCTCTTCAGCTGGTTGATTATGACGCCGCCGTACTTTTCCTTCCACTGCCAGACCCGTTCCACAAATTTTTCCCGGCCCAGATCATGACGCGACTTTCCCTCCTTGGCCAGCTCCTGTTCGACAACGTTCTGGGTGGCGATTCCCGCGTGATCCATTCCCGGCATCCAGAGGGCATTGTAACCCTGCATTCTTTTAAAGCGTGTTATTACATCCTGCAGGGTATTGTTCAGGGCATGCCCCATATGCAGCATGCCGGTTACATTGGGCGGAGGAATGACGATGGAAAAGGCCGGGGCTTCGCTTTTGTCCCGGGCATGAAAGAATTCATTTCTTATCCAGTATTCGTATAATCTTTTTTCTGTTTCCTGCGGCTCAAACGCTTTGCTCAACTCTCTTTTTGCCATGTAATTTTACGCTCCGATCTAATTTATAAATCCCGTTTCCAGTAACACATTCCCTTATATCCTGCAAAACCGCGCCGGCCGCTTTTTCTCGCTCGCCGGGGATAAAGGAAAAGGGCTTTGCGCCCCGTTTTTGTTCCACTTTCAGAAAGTGTCAAGCACAACACAGGCGGGGCATGATCAATGTCCCGCCTGTGTTTGATCCATTTTACCGAACTGAAACTAATTAAATTTTAATTCTTGCTTGATTTTCCGGATAATCAAAAGCGCATCAACGCCGGGCACCGGATTTAACGGTGCGAATTCGCCGGAAGTCATATCCTTTGCCTCCATGATTCCCCGGGAGGTAACCACCATGATTGCATTGAAGTAAGGCAGATCCGGCCTTAAATCGGGAAAAGGCGATGTCGAACCGATAAATTTGGTGGCCAGGGAGTTGTCGCCGCTGACCTTGATCAATATGTCCTCCAGCATCATGGCGTAAGCGGCACGGGTCACTATCTCCGTCGGATGAAAATTGCCGTCCGGATAATTTTCCAGACCGCGCACCCCGATTTCCAGAATGCCTTCAATATCAGCTTTCAGCGGATGGTTGGCAATGTCTTTGGCCGTTATCCTGGCCGGACCAGCCGCGGCCTTCCCCGAGTCTTTAAAGGATGTGTCGAAGGTTTTGATGGTTCTCTTCTTGTACAGAACGTCTATTTTCATTTCTTCCATGAACAAGGCCGCCGCATCCGCACGGGTGATGCGGTCGACAACGGCAATTATCTTTCCGGTAATCGTTCCGGGCATCGCCCGCTGAATTTTCTGGATCAAATTCCACTGCACGTCGGCTTCACTGATATAGTCGGTCTTCAGCTCCAGCACTTTGGCAAACATCTTTCCGGCCGCATCGAATTCCAGGGCGGACTTATAGGCCAGTCCCATGAAATAATAGGCGGGAGCATGTTTGGCATCCGTGAGAACAGCATTGTCAAATTCATCCTTGGCCAGCTCCAGCCATTTCTTATCCGGCTTGGCTTCGGTATAGTAACGAATACGGCCAACATATACGAAGAGTTTTTCCTCGTCGGATTTTGCATATTTCCAGCCCAACTTGAGGCCTTCCCAGGAGGCGGCGAAATCGCCGGTGGCGATTTTAACCAGACACATACCCGTATAAGCTTTGGAATACTTGGGGTCCAGCTCCACAGCCAGCTTAAACTCCATCTCTGCATCTGCGTATTTCGCCTGATCGAGGAGACGCAATCCGGTGTAAGTATGATGTTCCGGAGTATCCAGCTGACTGGTCGGTATCCGTGCTTGGGGCCCGCAGGAAATCAGAAGCAAAACCACCGTAAAACAAATGAAAAGAGCAACTAAATAATTCATTCTCAATTGCTGCATCATACGATTCTCCTTTAACCAAAGGCGCAACGGCGCCCTCAATAAAAAAGTTTTTTCAG
>CAYYBK010000110.1:0-6551 GCA_964470015.1 uncultured Syntrophales bacterium | reverse complement strand
TTAATGCGGCCGGCGTGCAGTCCTTGCGGATGAGCGAGGTGTACAAGCTTTTGGAAAGGGGAGAAAATCCGCTTCTCCTGAAAGACGAAAAGGACATTCCCCGTCTTATGAAGATAGTTTTTTTCAATCCCCCCTACCTGCCCTATCCGTTAAAAAAACTGTTTGCGCAAAAATCTGCCATTCATCGCGCCGTTAATGAGAAGATCTCGCAAGATTTAAAACAGGGAGCATTCTCATTACAGGCCGATCTTCCGAAGATTGAAGCGCCTGCTTTAATCCTGTGGGGAGACCAAGATAAAGTGATCGATATATCCAGCGTCCCCGTTTTTGAAAAAGGTTTGAAAAATCGTAAGACCGTTATTATCAAGGATTGCGGTCATGTTCCGATGATGGAAAAGCCCGAGGAAACGGCGGCGGCATATTTAAATTTCATCAAAAGCCTGCGGCACTAGAGTTGTCGGAGCGCCGGCGTCTAATTCCTGTCCCGCATCGGGAAAGACAGGGTATTTTTTGCAACAAAAACGGCAACAACTCTGTTGCCGGCAGCGGATAATTCTTACCAAGGCTTTAGGGTAAGGATCATGTCCGGCGAAGGACGAGAAAAATAAAAGATCTAAGCGTAAATGCATATTATAAATATTTAATTATTACAATTAATTAACTAAATTAATTTCTGTAATGTTTTTTTAATAAGCAAAAGTGCATATAATCCGGGCAGCACTTCCGGTACTTGGTGAAGGTTTTTTATTGAATATTTAGCAAATTATAATTTGTAAAAATGCGATAATATTGATAAATTACAAATGACGCCGGAGACGGCGCATAAATCTTTTCCTGCTGGCATAATGCTTGCTCATAAAAACAGCGAAAAAAGCGGGAATAAACAAGAAAAGTCCGCCGGCGAAGATAAGTGATCAATTTTCTAAAAATTATTTAAGCGCTGTCGAGGGTAAACTAGTTATGACAAAAAACCATGATGAAAACATCAAATATTTGTTCGAGCCGCGTTCCATTGCGATCATCGGCGCTTCCAGCGACCACGGTAAAATCGGTAATAGCGTAATCAGAAATATCATTTCGCACGGGTATAAGGGAGAAATTTTTCCCATCAATCCTAAAGGCGGGACAATTGAAGGAATAAAAGCCTACAAAAGTATTTTAGATATAGAAGCGGAGATCGATGTGGCGACCGTGACCGTCCCGGCTAAATTTACGCTGGCGGCCGTCAAGGAGTGTGCGGCCAAGAAAGTAAAATATGCCATGATTATTACTTCCGGATTTTCCGAGATCGGCAACGAGGATGAAGAACGGAAGATGGTTGAAATCGCCAATGAAAACGGTATGCGTATTCTGGGGCCGAACATTTTCGGTATTTTCTCGGCGGGAAGTTCCTTGAATTCAACATTTGCCGGCAGCACGATACCATCCGGGCACTTGGGTATTATCACGCAAAGCGGTGCGCTGGGCCTATCGATGATCGGGCAGGCAACAGTCGGCAATATCGGCCTTTCGGCGATAGTTTCCGTCGGCAACAAAGCGGATGTCGATGAGGCCGATCTTTTGGATTACCTGATAACGCAGGACAGGACAAAAGTCATTCTCATGTATATTGAAGGCGTGCGCGACGGGGAACGGCTGATTGCACAGCTCAAACGCGCTACGCGTGTAAAACCGGTCGTCATCATCAAGTCGGGGCGTTCCGAACGCGGCGCAATGGCAGCGGCATCGCATACAGGGTCGCTGGCCGGTTCCGACGCCGTGTTTGACGATATCATCAAACAGGCCGGCGCCCTGCGGGCGGAAAGCATAAAGGATGCGTTTGATTTCAGTAAAATCCTCGCCAATAGTCCTCTGCCCCGCGGTGAAAACACGGTAATTATCACCAACGGTGGCGGAGCCGGAGTTATGGCTACTGACGCCTGTGAAAAATATGATGTCCGCTTGTATGACGACCTGGAAAATTTAAAGACGATTTTCTCGCCGTATGTCCCGGAGTTCGGCTCAACGAAAAATCCCATCGACGTAACCGGACAGGCCAAGGCGCCCGATTACACGAAAGCATTCAACGCCGCGTTGAAAGAACAGGATATTCATTCCGTAATTGTTGTAATCTGCGAAACAGCCCTTTTCAACAATAAAGAGCAACTCATCAATACGGTGGAGATGAATTACGAACAGTTCAAGAATGCCGGTAAACCAATGGTCTTCAGCCTGCTGGGGGGCGAAATAATGTCGGAATATACAAGAGCCGCCCGTCGTAAAGGCCTGCCGGTTTATGATGACGTTTATGAAGCAGTATCGGCACTGGGTTCCATGTATGCATTTAAGAGATACAGCGATGAGAAAGAAGATGAACCGGCGGCAGTCAAATTTGACACAAAAGCAATCGACAAGATAGTGGATAATGCGCGCAACGCCGGCCGGTCGTTTTTATTTTCGCATGAGGGCCAGAATGTCATGAAGATTACCGGCATTCCGATTCCCAAAAGTCTGATTGCCATGACCATTGAAAGCGCGGTAAAGAGCGCTGCGGCTATCGGCTATCCCGTGGTTATGAAAATTGTTTCCAAAGATATTCTGCATAAGAGCGATGCGGGGGGTATTGCGCTGGATCTGCAAAACGATGAGGAGGTAATTACGGCGTATGAAGCAATCATGCGTAATTGCAAGGCGAACGTTCCCCATGCGGTTATTGAGGGAGTGGAAATATCGGAGATGGTGCAGCCCGGTACGGAAATGATTGTCGGGGCCAGAGTGGACAAGACGTTCGGTCCTACGGTTATGGTCGGTTTGGGCGGCATATATGTGGAGGTGATGAAGGACGTTTCTTTCCGTGCACTTCCCCTGGACAGAAAAACCATCATTTCCATGATTAAGGAGATTCGTTCTTATCCTCTGCTGATGGGGGTACGAGGCGAAAAGACACGAGATATAAATGCCCTGGTTGATGCGATTGTCAAACTTAGTTCGATTATCGGCCATTGTAGAGGAATCTCCGATATTGAAATAAATCCACTTGTTGTCTATGAACAAGGGTTGGGTGCCAGAGCTGTCGATGTAAGAATAATACTTTCAAAAGAATATAGAGAGGTGAGATAAATGGAAAAACTGGTTATAACATCAATGCGACAGAGTGCAGGTAAAACAAGCGTTATTATCGGTATGGCCAAGGCATTGAATAAAAAAATAGGTTATATGAAACCTTTTGGTGAAAGATTGCTTTACCGCAAAAAGAGATTGTGGGATTACGATGCCGCCCTGATCGCTGGCATTTTCGAGCTGGAAGAAAATATCGAAGATATGAGCATCGGCTTTCATCACTCCAAGCTGTTGTATATGCTGGATGAGGAAACGACCAGAGAAAAGCTGACGGAGCTTCTGGCTAATGTCGGCAATAAGAAAGACATCGTCTTCATTGAAGCCGGCAAAGACATTACCTACGGCGGCTCCGTTTATCTGGATGCGCTTTCTCTTTGTAAATATCTGGATGCCGGTTTGCTGGTTGTTGCCAGTGGCGATGAAGACACCATTCTCGATGATCTCACCTTCCTGAAAAAACGTATTCAGATGGAAAAAGTGAAACTGCGCGGCGTGGTAATAAATAAGGTGGCCAACATTACGGAATTCACCGATATTCACCTGAATAAAATAAAGCAGATGGGCATACCGGTGCTGGGTGTCGTTCCCTATCATAAAGAACTGCCATTTTTTTCCGTGAGCTATCTTGCGGACCGGCTGTTTGCCAAAGTGATTGCCGGTGAGAATAGCCTGCACCGCACGGTTAAAAATATATTCATCGGATCGGCTTCGGCCAGCGCCGCTTTGAAAAATCCTTTTTTTCAGGCGGAAGATAAAGTTGTTATCACCAGCGGTGACCGTGGCGATATGATCGTTGCGGCGTTGGGCAGCAAATCGGCGGCTGTTGTACTGACCAATAATATTCTGCCGCCGCCTATTCTGATTTCGAAAGCGGAAAAAATGAATATCCCGTTGCTGCTGGTATCGCTGGATTCCTATCAGGTTGCCAAGCAGATTGACGCGCTGGAATCGCTGCCGACCAAAAATGATTTGGAAAAAATTTCTTTGATCGAGCAAATGATCGGCAGTCATGTCAATATGAAGGATTTCAAATAAAAAATAATTCTGTCAGCGATACAGCCTAAACCCCGTCAGTGTTTTGAAAAGAAGATGCTGACGGGGTTTTTTACACGGAAATTAAAAAGGAAATTCTCTGCCGGTTTCCGGACGGCTTGCCGTCGGAGGTTGCGCTTCGTATTTGGCTGCTTTTTTGTGAATCGCGTTTGGTCTGACGATGATTGACTTTGGTGCCGTTGGGCAGACTTTTTCGCAGGCGCCGCAGCCGATGCAGTATTGGGAATGGGTTTCCGGATAAAGGATGTTGCCCCTGTTGACGGAATAAAGCGTGTGCGTCGGACAGACTTCCAGGCACGCCCCGCAATTTTGATTTTTTGTATAAACGATGCAACGGCTTTTTAAAAGCTCCGCTTCTCCTATCTGAATCAGTTTCTTCTCTGCCAGCGGGACCGGCCCGATGGCTCCGGTAGGGCAAATTATACCGCAGATATTGCATTCATAATCGCAGTAACTTTTTTCATAATTCAACAGCGGCTGCATAATGCCTCTGGGGCCATATTGCAGAAAAGCTGGCGTAATTACCTTTGTGGGACAGGCGCTGACGCATAAATGGCAGGCGGTGCATGTTTCTGAAAAATGCTTCCAGCCGAGCGACCCGGGTGGTGTTACCGGCATGCCCGTTGTATCGGCGTATAAGTTACCGGCAATCCGGCGGATGCCGGGATTTATAATCATTGCCGCGGCTCCTGCCGCCGCCGCGGAAGCGACGATAAAGCGTCTTCTCCGGGGCGACCATTTGTTCTCCGTTTTGTTCGGGGAAGAATGTTGATAATCGATGGCTGCCTGCGGGCAGGCATAAAGGCAATTGAAACAACCGACGCAGCGGCTTTGGTCCAGGGACATTTCAGCGGAATTGATGCACCCCGCTTTGCAGACGCTTTCACATTTCCGGCAATTGTTGCAATGATCCGGGGCAACAGTAAAACGAAATACCGCGATTCTTGCGATAAGCCCCAGCAGCGTACCTACCGGACAAATGGTATTGCAGTATAAACGCCCGGCGCTTGCAGCCATGAGCAGAATCAGCAAAAAAGCAAACAGCGTCGCTGAAAAAACGGCGGCCGGCAGGAAATTGATGTCACGGGGGAAAATGTAAAAATCGAAATGTGCAAGAAAAACGGCGGCGGCATTAAAACCCTCCACGAAAAGACGCTCCCCGATATGATTTATTATACGGCCGAAGCTGCTGTAGGGGTCAAGCAGATTAACCAGCGCCAGCGATCCGGAAATAGCCGTCGCCAATGTCAACCCGAGGATTGAGTAGCGGACAATTTTATTCGGTTTCTGAAAATAATGCCGCGGCCGGAGCTTAAGTTTACGGGAAAAGTAGATAAAAAAATCCTGCAAAATCCCCAACGGGCAGAGAAATGAGCAATAAACCCTGCCGAAAAGAAAACTGAGGCCGAGGAGGAAACATAAGCCGAGGATAAAAAATATTGCCGGAGCAGCAATGCTGTGCACCAGTGCCGGGACAAACTGCCAGGGCATGATAAGCTTGGATAGCTGCCCCGCCATATTTTCATTTCCCAGAAAAAGAAGCAAAAATAAACAAAAAACGGTGAGAGAAAATGCTTTGCGGATTGAACTGAAGTTACAGCGCATATGTTGCTATTTTGAGATGATTTAGGTTCATGTTGCCGATTTTTTGATCGTGGGCCATCTTTATATATTGAACATCCGAGGGGTTTTTCCCGAAAATTTTAGCTGCCGCCACATCGATGGCCACGATATCACGGGAGATCAGCAGAGTTTTCTTCATCGCCACTTCCGGCGGATTGCCATCCCGCGGTCCGCCCGGCCCTTCGCTCAGCAAAACTCTGTAGGCATCGACGATATTCAAATGCGGTTTGCAATAAAGACAGAAATCAGCGATGCATTGATCGAGCCCGGTTAAATGATATTCCATCCGGTTCTTCACGATGCCCATCAAATTCTTCATCGCAATGGACAACTGCGAGGAGCTGTGATGATTTAAAACCGGCACGTTGATGAGAACATCGGTATTAATAATCAATTCATGGACGTCAGCGGTCTTTAATATTTTTGCCCCCGGAATTTTTACCGGTTTGTAATTGAAATCGGTTGCCGGAACGACTGTGGCTCCGGCGGCTTTGGCGGCATCTTCAATACCGCTTAATTTGTAGCAGCTTCGCGAATTACCGGTTGTAGGCATTACTACATTATCAAAGACATATACTTTTTTAGCTCCGGCCTGATAGCAGTGCTCGATGATGGTCTTTACTAATAAGGGATTGGTCGTGGCGCCTACTTCCGGCCGGCGGGGGAAACCGATATTCGGTTTGACCGTAACGTTCTGGCCCTTTTTGACAAACCGGGCCATTCCCCCCATAAGAGCTATCGCTTTCTGGAAAAGGATATCCGGTTCGCCGTTTTTA
>CAYYBK010000109.1:0-6570 GCA_964470015.1 uncultured Syntrophales bacterium | reverse complement strand
CCCATGGCATGACCGTGCGCCCCCGCATCGTGAATGACGACGATATCGCCCTGTTCCAGCACGGGCAGTTTGCGGTCAATGGCAAATTTGTCATTGTTCTCGCATAGCGACCCTGTTACGTCATAAACAATTTCCGGTTTTTCCTGTTCCTTGCCGGCAACAGTAATGTGGTGGTAGGCGCCGTACAGGGCGGGCCGCATCAAGTTGGCCATGCACGCATCAAGGCCGGCGAATTTTTTGTACGTGTCTTTAATATGCAAAACCTTGGAGACAAGATAGCCATAAGGGCCTGTAATGTAGCGGCCGCATTCCGTGTAAATTTTGATCGTACCAAGACCACCGGCCATAATTATCTTTTCATATTTTTCTTTAATGCCTCTGCTCATCGCCTGCAGATCAATGCGCTTTTGCTCCGGACGGTAAGGAATTCCCACACCGCCGCCGATATTGACAAACTCAAACTGAATTTTCAGTTGTCGGCTAAGCTCGGCAATAAGCTGAAACAGGATTTCCGCCGTTTCCACAAAATAAGCGGCGTCAAGTTCATTGGATGCAACCATGGTATGAATGCCGAAACGTTTGATCCCTTGATCACGGCAAATTTTATAGCCTTCCCGCAGCTGCTCCCTGGTAAAACCGTATTTGGCCTCCTCCGGATGACCGATAATAAGGTTGCCTCTTTTCAGTTTTCCGGGATTGTAGCGAAAGCAAATCAATGAAGGCAATCCGGCATATTTCTCCAGATAAGCTAGATGGCTTAAGTCATCAAGATTTATAATCGCCTGAAGTTCTTTTGCTTTAAGAAATTCAGCCGCCGGCGTATCGTTGGACGTGAACATGATTTCCTCGCCGCGAATGCCCGTTTTCTCGGACATAATCAACTCGGCAAGCGAACTGCAATCGGCACCGAATCCTTCCCGGTGGAGAATCTTCATAAGATATGGATTGGGAGCGGCTTTGACGGCAAAAAATTCCTTAAACCCTTCATTCCAGGCAAAAGCTTGTTTAAAGGCACGGGCATTTTCGCGTATAGACTTTTCATCGTAGATATGGAATGGCGTCGGATATTTACTGATAATATTGTCCAATTGCTTTTTTGTAAAAGGCGGTATTTTATCTATCATGGAAGTACAACTCCTTGACAAGCGCTACAATTTTTTGGCCATTTTACGGAAATGTTGTCCGTAAACCATTAATGTTATTGCTTCCGCGAACGACCGGCGATAAAAAATCACCGTTTTCAGCATTAATTTCCAATAATACCACTGAGAAATTCCATTCCCCAGGATGCCCATATAAAAAACAGTTTTCATAAATGCTTTAATATTTCTCAGCGAGTACCTGTTTTTCCGCATGATGGCGGCAGGTTTGTATGTCTGGAGAAATTTATTGACGCGCTGATAATAAGGACCCGGGCTGTAAATTGTTTTCACCAGACGGTTATAGCCGGCGATGAGCTTAGCCTTATCCATCCGGGGAATAAAATTAAGGCTGCCATCGGTATTGTCTCCCGAAGAATTATCAGCCAGGCGGTTTTCCTTTTTCAGGCGGTGCCATAATTTTGTATTGGGCAAGGCATTTAACAATCCCACCATGGCGGTGACAACACCGGTTTCCTGGATGAATTTTATCTGGCGGGCAAAAATGCTCTCATCGTCATGATCGAAACCGACAATGTATCCGCCAAAAACTTGCAGTCCGGCGGCTTGCAGCTTTTTGATGGAAACCGTCAGGTCACGTTTGCAATTTTGATTTTTCGAACATTCCTTCAGACTTTCTTCGTTCGGCGTTTCCAAACCGATAAAAATGTTGGTAAAACCGGCTTGTGTCATGAGCGATATCAGCTCATCGTCATCAGCGATATTTATTGATGTTTCAGTAAGCATTTCAAATGGATAGCGATGATCTTGCATCCAGGAAATCACCCGGGGCAAAACCGCCTTAATAGCCTTTTTATTGCCGATGAAATTATCGTCGACAATAAATACGGTACCACGCCAGCCTGTATCGTAAATCGCCTGCAATTCCTGAAGAAACTGTTCAGCGGTTTTGATACGCGGCTGATGGCCGAAAAGCGAAGTGACATCGCAAAATTCGCAGTTGAAGGGGCAACCGCGGGAAAACTGAATCATCAAATTGGCGTATTGCTTTGTTTGCACAAGATCCCAACGCGGCAGGGGAGTATCGCGCAGCGAAGGAAATTCTTCGGAGCGGTAAATTTTTCGGGCTGTCCCGTTCTTCAGATCCTCCAGAAAAGCAGCGAGCGTGCTCTCGGCTTCATTCAAGATCAGATACGCCACCCGGCTAACATAGTCTTCCGGGTTGGCGGTGAACAAAGGCCCGCCGGCTATGATTTTTTTTCTCAATCTGTTACATTCCGCCAAAATCGTATTTACGGAGTCTTTCTGAATCAGCATCGCGCTGACCATTACGTAATCAGCCCATTGCAGATCCTTTTCCCGCAGTTTTTCAATGTTCAGATCAATCAGGCGGACATGCCACTCTCCGGGCAGCATAGCGGCAACCGTAATCAGACCCAGCGGCGGAAAAGCGGCTTTTTTGGAAATATATTTAAGAGCGTATTTAAAACTCCAGAACGTGACCGGATAACGGGGATAGATCATCAAAATATTCATTTTTAATCTTTCGCTTTAAGTGAGTTTCTTTTTCAGGAGGTTAGCTGCAAAAATAATTTAATGCAATGTAAATAACTCCCGAGATAAAGGCCGAAATCGGAATGGTTAATATCCACGCCCAAACAATATTGCCGGCAACTCCCCAGCGTACGGCATTCAGTCTTTTAGTGGCGCCAACACCGACAATTGCTCCGGCTATAGTGTGAGTGGTGCTGACGGGTATCCCGGCAACGGATGATCCGATGATGGCGCAGGCGGCGGCAGCTTCTGCGCTGAAGCCTCCAATCGGCTGGAGTTTTGTAATCTTTGTCCCCATCGTTTTGACAATCCGCCAACCGCCGAACATTGTTCCCAGGGCAATGACAGTGTAACACATGATGACTATCCAGTACGGTATGTTGAAGCTGGAGCCGATCAAACCTTTGCTGTAGAGGATAAGAGCTATAATCCCCATTGTCTTTTGCGCATCATTCATCCCGTGCCCCAGAGAATAAACGGCGGATGAAACAAATTGCAATTTTCGATAAAGTTTATCCGAACTGGCTATATTGGAATTGCGATTCAGATTCAGGGAAATCACCATAAACGCATATCCTAAAATCAGGCCGATCGTCGGCGAAAGGATGATAAAAGCCGTGGTTTTTGTTATGCCGCTCCAGACCAAAGTATCGATTCCGCCTTTCGCAATACCGGACCCGATCAAGCCGCCGATCAAAGCATGGGAAGAACTGCTGGGCAGCCCAAAGTACCATGTAACTATGTTCCAAATTATCGCTCCTCCGAGCGCAGCCAGGATCAGCAAATTGTCGATAATATCAATGTGGATAATTCCCTGCCCGATGGTGTGGGCAACCTGCGTGCCTATAAAAAATGCCGCCACGAAATTAAAAAACGCCGCCCAGAGAACAGCATATTTCGGAGAAAGCACACGGGTGGAAACAATCGTGGAAATGGAATTGGATGAATCATGAAAACCATTAAGAAAATCAAAAACCAGAGCAACGACAACCAGGAATATGACAAACGCCATGGAATCAAGCATGTTTCAGAACTATTCCCTCTGCAATATTGGAAACATCTTCACACATATCAAGAGCTTCTTCAATGCGCTCAAATATCTCTTTCCACTTCAAGAGCTCAATGGCGTCTTTTTCCTTGACAAAGAGATCGGCAATGATCGTCCTTAAGACAACATCACCGGCATTTTCCAGGGTATTAATTTCGACGCAGGCATCGATAATCATTTTAGCGTTCTTCATATCACGCAGGGCGTGGATGACTATTTTAATTTTAGTTATTGCCTCCACCAAAATTTTTGCCTGCTTGATTATTTCATCATCGGGTTTTTTTACTTTGTAAAGATAAATGCGGACAGCCGTGGCCTCGATCATATCCATGATACTGTCCATCTTGTTGACTAAAGCGTAAATATCTTCCCGGTCAAGCGGAGTGAGAAAGGTTTTGTGCATTTTTTCATAAGTGCGATGAGTAATGACATCCGCTTCATGTTCAATTTCTTTAAGCTTGGCAATTTTGGCTTCCGAGTAATCGTGCTTCTCCGTCATGGCCAGAAAAACGCGTCCGCCTTCTTCAATTTTATTGGCTAATTCTTCGAAATAATCAAAAAATTTTTCTTCTTTGGGAAATAAGCGCATGAATATACCCTCCTTTAAGGGTCAAAAAAATTTACAATCTCCAATGCACGCCGTCCTCTAACGGATTATTAAGAAAATTGCAAGATGTTTAACCTGAATAAGGGCTAATTTAATGCCGGAACAACGGCGGGAAAACGGGGCAGCATTACGATATAATAATTAATTATATTAATATCTTCGAGTATATTACCTTGCTGTCGCTTTCGGCATAAAAATCTTTCAGAAAAGCCTCTCCCATATACCCGCAGCTTTCATAAAAAAGGCGCGTAGCACGGTACTGCTCCCGGGACGATGTTTCCGCATAAATATGTTGACCGCTCCATTTGCGGATAATATTTTCCGTTTCCCCCAGCAACTGTTTGCCCAGCCCCTGTGTACGGAAATTATTATCCACGGCAATCCAATAAAGATCGTAACTTGCGGCCGTAGCCGGAATCAAGCCAAAGCAGGTATAACCCCAGACAAAACCGTCGGCTTCACCAAAAAGAAACTGGTAAGAGCTGTTTTGGCCATGAGTAATTTTGTCATTGGCTAATTCCAGGGCCAGATCAATTTCCGCCGCGGAAAAAAAACCGCTTGATTCAACAATCCGGGCAATAGCCTGCAAATCCGCAGTATTAATTTTTTGACGGTATTTTACGCAGGAAATATCCATAAAATCATGCTATCAGCTTCGATCCATCACGGAACATAAAATAAACGGCGCCAATCAGACAAAATCCGGCCCAGAGATAATCCAGTTTAAGAGGCTGTTTCATGTAAAAAAAAGCAAACCCCGCAAAAACGACCATGGTAATAACTTCCTGCATTACTTTGAGCTGGCCGATATTATAATACTGAAAGCCGATCCTGTTGGCGGGAACTTGCAATACATATTCAAAAAAAGCAATCCCCCAGCTTAACACAATCACAAAAAACAGCGGTTTATTATTCATGCTTTTTAAATGTCCATACCATGCGAAAGTCATGAATAGATTGGAAAAAAACAGCAATATTATTGGTTTTAACACTGAAAAATCTAAACCTCCTAAAAGTTTTTGAGCAGAACCATTGCCGGGCTGCGGAAATACTGCTCGGCAATTTATAGTCTTAATGCATCATTGACTATCAATGCAATGGCCTCATGATATTGCAGCGCCGCTTTTTCCACGGCAAAAGCAAAACCGGCCTCCGGCGATAAGCAGGGGTTGGCATTTATTTCCAGCACCCAGGGGGTCCCGTTTTTATCTACACGGAAATCAACCCGTGCATAGCCGCGTAAATCAAAAAGATCCCAGCAGCGCTTAGCAATGCTTTGTAAATCAGCAATCAGGTTGTCATCCGCGGACGAAAAATCCATTGTCCGGGCCGTATTTTCATATTCAAATGTGCCTTCCACCCATTTAGCACGGTAATCCAAAAGTTTCAATTTGTCCGGGGCGAATCCAATGAACTGCATTTCGGCAGGATGAAGCACTTGCACGTCCGGATTGCCGGCAAGGAGAGCGATATTAAATTCACGGCCGTTAATGTAAGCTTCAGCAAAACAAGGCCCGCCAATTTTTTTCTTGCGCTCATTCATGAGAGCCATAATATTCGTTGTATCGTCAAGTCTGACAACGGACCCTTCATCCAGACCTACAGAAGCGTGTTCCCACGAAGCTTTCAGAAGATAGATGTTGGACGGTGCCGTTCCATAGCGAACACCGGTTGATGAAATCCAGGCCGGGGTATGCATTCCCGCAGTTTGCATTATTTCTTTAGCCACCGGCTTATTGGAGGTCAGAAAAATGGCATCCGTGCCGCAGCCGGTATAAGGAACATTAAGATGATCCAAAAGCGCCGGCGCCAGATGAATCAAACTGCCTTTTCCGTTGACCGTTTCCACCAGATTGAAAACAAACTCCGGATTAATAGATTGAATAGCTTTGATCGTTTGCGTAAGGTCAAGAACAAAAGGAACTAAAACAGGATTATATCCAAGGTAACGTAACGCTCCGGCGATCGTATCGGCTTGCCTCAAACAATCTAATTCATCTTCACCGGCATCGGGCGCAACATCACTATGCAGTATTACAACATTTTTCATTTGACCTTCAGGAAACATAGTCTTCAGCTTACGCTGATTATTAATTATTGTATTTCAGTACGCCGAAATGCGGAGTCGATGATGGAGCTGATCAATTCATGGTAAGTAATTCCCCAAAATTTGCATAAAATGCAAAGATCCGACCGCACGGGATTTAATCCGGCCAGGGAATTAACTTCCATAAAGTGAGGCAACCCATGGGCATCTGAAC
>CAYYBK010000108.1:0-6672 GCA_964470015.1 uncultured Syntrophales bacterium | reverse complement strand
CGCCGGAGATCAGAATCGATTGCCCGGACGATAAAAAGGCTGCTGTTGTCAACAGCGTCAAGAAACACTTCCGCAATGTTACCGGCCTGATCGATATTGACGGCGTACGTATTCCGTTTGAAGAAGGCTGGGCGCTTGTCCGCTCTTCCAACACGCAACCGGTAATAGTTTTGAGATTTGAGGCGTCTTCTTTAAAAAATTTGAATTTGATTCGCCGTGAAGTGGAAAGCGTCATCAATATTTGAATCAAGCGTCTTTCTACTTCAGGTCTAATCATCTTCTGCGCCGCCGCCCGCGGCGCAGAAGAATCGCCCGTCTTTTTGCACACAAAAGATCCTTCGGGAACTTGAATTAACAGCAATAAGCACCATCATCATTCCCTCTTTACAAAATAGGCGAATCAGTTTACATCAGCTCACCGTATTATCTAAAAGTGATATCGGATGCGTAGATGAGTTACGGCATTTAGCTGCCGGGTTATTATTGATTAAAATTTACGATTTGTGATCAAAAACAGAATAATTGCACACTATCCGGAGGTAAAGAAGAATGCAAATCATCGCAAAAGGTAACGGTGAAATTTTTTCCAAAACAACTCCCGATGACTTCCGCAAACACATGCTCGCCAAGTCCGACCGCGTTAACAGCGACAAACGGATGGATATAAAGGAAGCCGTCCAGCGTTTTGTTCAAGACGGCGATTACATATCTATCGGCGGATGCAGCATTGTCCGTTTGCCCATGGCTTTCGTTCATGAAATTCTGCGGCAGGGCCGCCGCAATCTCCGCATGGCATCCGGCACCCGGACTTTTGACGTAGATCTGCTTTTGGACAACGACCGGATAGCACAACTGGATATCGGCTACATATTGGGTCTCGAATTGCTGGGAATCCCTCTTTATACAAGGACCCGCGTCCAGGAGCGCTTGAAATCCGGAGATCTCAAAGTCACGGAATGGTCGAATGGAACAATGGCCTGGCGCCATAAAGCAGCCGCCATGGGCATCCCCTTTCTGCCCGTCCGGAGTCTGGCCGGAACAGATACCTTCAAATACAGCGCGGCCAATCAGGTCGTGTGTCCGTTTACGGGGATGAAAATAAATCTTATTCCCGCTCTCTTCAGCGATACAGCCTGCATCCATGTGCACAAGGCCGATAAATACGGAAACTGCCGGATCGACGGCATGTTGAATGAAGATCTGGACAAAGCCCGTTCAGCGAAAAATCTGATCATCACAACAGAGAAAATCATTGATACGGAAGAAATCCGCAAAGACGGCTCGAAAACATTCATTCCGCAGTTCTATGTGGATGCCGTCGTGGAAGTGCCCAATGGCGCTTATCCGACCAATATGCCGGGTATTTATTATCTGGATCTTGACCACCTCAAGACTTATGCGAAAGCTGCAAACGACCGCTCCGGCGAAGCTTTAAAGAAATATTACAACGAATATATATTCGGTACGGAAGACTTTCAAGAATACCTGAAAAAGTGCGGCGGCAAGAAAAGGATCAACGAATTGAAAAAAATCGAGCGCATGCAGGGGAGGGCCTAGCTGATATGAAGACAAACGACTACAACAATATCGAATTGATGGCGATAATTGCTTCCCGTTACCTGGAAGACGGAAAAGTTGTTTTTGCGGGAACAGGCATTCCCATGCTGGCGGCAGCGCTGGCCAAACGGATCCATTCCCCCAATCTCATCCTCATTTTCGAGGCCGGTGGTATTTCACCGGAAGCTTCCATGCTGCCGCTTTCCGTTGCGGACTCTCGAACGACTTATCGCGCCACATGCTGCGCGAGCATGCCGGCGGCAATGGAGATGCTGCAACAGGGTATTGTCAGTTATGCTTTTCTCGGCGGAGCGCAAATCGATCAATACGGCAATCTGAATTCCACGATAATCGGCGCGGAGTATTATCACCCGAAAACAAGACTTCCCGGCAGCGGCGGGGCTAATGAGGCCGCGTCCTTTGCCTGGCAGACGTTCATTATTATGAACCACAACCGGCAAAGGTTTGTAGAAAAACCTGACTTTATTACTACGCCCGGATATCTCGACGGCCCTGACGCAAGGGAAAGAGCTGGCCTCGCCCCCGGTACCGGCCCTTATATGGTTTTTACCGAACTGGCGGTACTCGATTTCGAGGAGGAAAGTAAGCGGATGCGCCTGAAATCGCTGCTTCCCGGCGTAACGCAGGAAAAAGTAATTCAGGAAACCGGATTCAAGCTCATCATACCGGGAAAAATAACTGCGGAGAAGAAACCAACCGCGGAAGAACTGCGCGTGCTCAGAGAAGAGGTGGACCCCTGGAGAGTTGTCCTGAGCCGGGGCGATAACAAAAATTAGCAACAGGGATTAAAGCGTTAAACAACTCGCTGTTTGCCGGCAGCACACACGCATGAGGAAATAATACTGCATGGAAAAAATCGTATTCCTCGACCGGAGCGCAATAAGGGTGGAATTGCGCAAGCCTCGATTCGCGCATGAATGGGCGGAATATCCGATGACATCGCCTGGCCAGGTGCTGCAACGCCTGCAGGGAGCGACAATTGCGATCACCAATCGCGTCTTTTTAAATGAGCCTGACTTATCACGACTGCCGGAGTTAAGATTTATCGCTGTTGCGGCCACAGGAGTGGACTGCATCGATCTGGAGGCATGCCGGAGGCACGGGATCACCGTAGCGAATGTCCGCAACTGGTCGATCTCCGTTCCGGAGCATATTTTTGCAATGCTTTTGGCGCTGAGACGAAATTTATTGGGATATAACACGGCGGTACAAAATGGAGAATGGAGCCGTTCCCGAAATTATACGCTGCTTTTGGAACCGATGCCGTTCGCACTCCGGGGCAGTACTTTGGGGATTATCGGCTATGGTGAACTCGGGGAAAAAGTGGCCGAGATTGCCGCGGCCTTCGGCATGAAAGTACTTATTGCCGAGCGCAAAAATGCACTTTCGCTGCGCCGGGGGCGCACCGGATTCGAGGAAATACTGCGCAGGAGTGATGCCCTGGTTATTTTATGCCCGTTGACGGCAGAAACCAGCGGACTGATCGGTGCGGCGGAACTCGGGAAAATGCCCAAGCATGCCCTGCTCATCAACTGTGCACGCGGCGGCATCGTCAAAGATGCCGATCTGGCAGAAGCGGTCAAAAAAGGCTCTATTGCCGGAGCCGGTGTCGATGTCCTAAGCTGCGAGCCGCCTGCCGGTGGCAATCCGCTTCTGGCACTGCATCAAGCCAATCTGCTGATCACGCCGCACGTCGCCTGGGCAAGCAGGCAATCACTCCAGGCACTCGGGGAACAGTTGATCGCTAATTTGGAGGCTTTTGTGGCGGGGAAAGCCCGCAATGTCGTTACATGAAGTCGAAAAAAAGAGCCGATCCGGTTAATTACAAAAGCTTCAACTTATAAGACAATCTCTCGTTTCCCTGGTTGCAATTGCGGAAAGAAGCCCGCACTCTTTTTGAACAACAATTTATACCGTGAACGGCAGAGACTCAACCAGCCGAACCGGCTGGTCGGGGCGGCAGGATTTGAACCTGCGACATCCTGCTCCCAAAGCAGGCGCGCTACCAAGCTGCGCTACGCCCCGTTTTAATTATTGATTTTACTGGATTTGAGAAAACTTTTAAGCTGCGCAAAAGCTTGTCCCCGATGGCTTATCCTGTTCTTTATTTCCGCCGGAAGTTCGGCAGCCGTTTTATTCAATTCCGGCAACCAGAAAATCGGATCATAACCGAACCCATTCGCGCCGCGGGCATCATCGATAATCTGTCCCGACCATTTCCCCTGAAAGAAATCGTAGCTTCCGTCTTGCCTGTACAGAACCAGAACGCAACGAAAGGAAGCCGTCCTCTTTTCCTGTGGAATATCTTTCAGCCGGGCCAACAGTCGGGCATTGTTTTCCGCGTCAGTCGCGTTTTCTCCAGCATACCGAGACGAGTAGATACCCGGTTCACCTTGTAAAAAATCAACTTCCAGGCCGGAATCATCAGCCAGTACCGTTTCGCCGGTAAGCCTGGAAATAATTTTCGCTTTCTTTAACGCATTTTCCAGAAAGCTTTGGCCGTCTTCCGCAATCTCCGGAACATCGGTGTAACTATTCAGGGAAATCAGTTCAATATCCGTCCCCAGCAGCATTGCTTTGATCTCTTTTATCTTCCCTTCGTTGCGGGAAGCAAAAACTATTTTCATAACCGCCAATCACCAACAATCTCTTTTTGCCGGGAAATGATTTTTTCAATGCCGGCGGCGGCCAGCTCGGTCATTTTATCCAGTTGCTCTTTTTTAAACGGCTGATGTTCGGCAGTTCCTTGTACTTCTATAAAGAGGCCGGATGCCGTCATAACGAAATTCATATCGACTTCCGCCTGCGAATCCTCTTCATATTCCAGATCGAGAATAACTTCCCCTTCCAAAATACCGGCACTGACGGCTGAAACATAATCTTTGAGGGGAATCTTTTCTATAAGACCGTCCAGCTTCATTTTTTTAAACAAATCCGCCAGGGCAACAAATCCGCCGGTGATGGAAGCAGACCTGGTTCCTCCGTCGGCCTGAATGACGTCGCAATCAATATAAATAGTTTTTTCACCGAATGCCGTCAGATCGGTAACCGCCCGCAGAGATCTCCCGACCAGCCGTTGGATTTCATGGGTGCGTCCGCCCAGACGGCCGCGTGCTGCTTCCCTGGCCATCCTGGTCTGCGTGGACATGGGCAGCATCGAATACTCGGCCGTTAGCCAGCCTCTTCCCGTATTTTTCAAAAACGGCGCCGTTTTATCCTCCAACGCCGCCGTGCAAATAACTTTCGTATTGCCGAATTCCACCAGCGCGGAAGCCGTATTTCTCAAATAATTGTTCGTAATTTTAATTGGTCGCAGTTCGTCCCATTTTCTGTTGAAATTTCTCTTCATCGTCAAGAATCACCTGAAAAATATTTTGATACCTTTGGCCAGAGTTCTGGCTATTTCGGACTGACCGGCGGCGGAAAGAAGTTTCTTCCTTTCTTCAGGATTACTGGCAAATCCTATTTCCACCACAACGGCCGCTACGTCCATCCCCTCCAGGATAGGAGTCTCCGCTTCCCTTAATCCCCGCCCTTTGCGCGGGAATAATGTATCCAGGCTTTTCTGCATGATTTGAGCAAGCTTTACCGAATCATTGAGATATTTATTCTGCACATCCCTGGAAGAACCTTTGGACGGCTTTCTTTGATCGGTAACTTTTTTAAAACCGGGGTAATAAATTTCAAATCCGGCGGCATTTTTGCCAAAACCGGCATTGATATGCAGGCTCAATAAAATATCCGGTTTAACTTTAGTGATTTCTTTTTGGCGATCTTCAAGACTGACTTCTTTATCGGTGTCCCGCGTAAAAAAAACGGTTAAGTTTTCATCTTTGGCCAATTCTTTCCGCAGCTCCAGCGCAATGGCCAAAGTAATATCCTTTTCTCCGATCTTATCCGTAATTTTTACACCTGCATCCTGACCGCCGTGAGCCGCATCGATTACTACCGTATGCTTCTTTTCCGCCGCCGGCGCGTCCGCTGCCGCAGAAATGATCATCGCGGACAGAATTGCCGCCAAAACCAATATCTTTTTTATTTTCCAGAACATTATTTCACCTGATTTAAGTTTGCGCTTGCTTACAGTAAACTGCTTGCTTTTGTCAACATCCAAATGTTTATCATTAGTTTTCAGGACTTGCGTATTCTCTCGATGGATTTGACGAATTTCAGCTGTTTAATGGCCATTACTATTTGATTAAATTGCTTTAAATCATTGACATCAATTACGAAATCGCATGTGGCGATTAAATCGACCGTTTCCACCTGGGCATAACTTATATTTACGTCGAATGATGAAATTGTAGAACTGACTTCCGTCAAAATACCTTTACGGTCATCGCAGACAACCTTAATGCGTACGGGGTAAGTATGCTTCTCCCGCATATTCCAATCAACATCAACAATCCGGTCGGGATCGAGGTTTTTAATGTGCGGGCAATCTCTTGTGTGCACGGTAATGCCGCGGCCGCGTGATATGTAACCGGAGATTTCGTCGCCGGGGATCGGATTGCAGCATCTGGCAAACTTGACCATCACATCGTCGATACCGGTTAGCGATATGCCGAGTGAAGGGGTTGCTTCCGGTTTTTTCTTAATTTTTTCCGTTACGGGCTCGGGAGATTTAGCCGCTTCGTCCGGCAGGAAGTGATTGACGATCTGCTTCGGGGAAACCCGCCCGAAACCGACCTGGGAAATCAAATCATCAACCGAATTCACGCCGTATTCCGCAAAAACGCTTCTGATATCTTCCGATTTAACAAAGCTGCTGAACTTTAAATTATGACGCTTAAATTCCTTCTCCAGCAAATCCCGGCCCAGAGCCAGAGAGCTTTTCTTTTCCTCCTGGTTGATCCAGCTTTTAATTTTCGATATCGCTCTTGTCGTTACAACATATTTCAGCCAATCTTTACTCGGGTGATGACCGGCCTGCGTTGTAATCTCCACGCGGTCACCGTTCTGCAGTTCATATTTTAAAGGAACTATGTTTCTGTTTACTTTAGCGCCGATACACTGATTCCCGACATCCGTATGAATACTATAAGCGAAATCAATCGGCGTTGCCCCTTTGGGAAAGGACTTAACATCACCGTT
>CAYYBK010000107.1:0-6683 GCA_964470015.1 uncultured Syntrophales bacterium | reverse complement strand
TTGGCGGCCGCCATCGCATGAGCTTCCGTAATATAAGGATCCAAAAGCGGACTGTCTCCAACATATACTTTATCCACGCCGTATTTGCCCAATTGCGCGGCTAATCCTTCAATGCCTGAACCGAGCAGAACGGCGCTTACTTCATCGCCCAGTGCATCGGCCAGCTTGCGCGCCGTAGAAGCGAGCTCCATGCTTATTTTACGCAAAGCTCCGTCGCGTTGTTCTGCAATTATCCATACTCCTTTTGCCATTTTTCAATCCTCCACCATAATGAATGTTACGGCCATTCTGCTTTTCCGTGATAATAAGGCGGCTCTCGGCGTGATGTTCCGCTGTGCTGCGGAACCCGCCCGTGCTGCCGGAGAAAGCAAACGGGCATTAGATGACTTTTGCCTCTTCCCGGAGCAACCGGGCTACTTCCACTGCCTTTTGCGCCGGATCGTCTCCGCAGATAATTTTTCCGGGGGGACGGGCGGGCGGCGGAACGGTTTTCGCAACCGCGGCCTTAACCGTGGCGTCAATGCCCAGCGCCGCCAGGTTTTTTACATCTACCGGCTTCTTCTTCGCCTTCATAATACCGGGAAGCGATGCATAGCGGGGTTCATTCAGTCCTTTTTGCGCCGTTACTACGCAGGGCAGACTGGTTTCGATCAGCAACTGAGCGCCTTCGATCGGTCTGATCGCCTTAACCGTCGCCCCGGCATATTCCAACTTGGTGACAATCGTTAACTGCGGCAGGCCCAGGAGTTCGGCCACAATGGCGCCGACCTGCCCGGAATCATCATCGATCGCCCGCTGACCGCAAAAAATTATATCATAGGGCATGGTTTTAATTACCGCCGCCAGGGCGGCCGCGGCAACATAAGCGTCGGCATTGTTCAGCGCAGGATCGGAAATATGGACTCCCTTATCGGCACCCATGGCCAGGGCGGTTCTTATTGTTTCCATCGCCCGGGCGGGACCCAGCGTTACAATCGTCACGGTTCCGCCGTTCTTTTCCTTGAGCCGCAGCGCTTCTTCCACTCCGAATTCATCATAGGGATTCATGACCCATTTGATCTGGCCGTCTTCGATGCCTGACCCGTCGGCCTTCACCTTGATCTGGGCTTCCGTATCCGGAACTTGTTTAACACAGGCAATTATGTTCACAGTATCAACCTCCTTAAATCTTCGTAAGCTTAGGCTATTTCTCTTGATTTCCAGTACTTACAGGAATTGCCTTTCGACATTTCTGCTTGCCGGCTGATGAAAAAGTCCGGCCACCCGCGGCGGATGGCCGGACTGCCGCATTTACTGCTTGTTTTTAACGATATCGTCAACGACCGACGGGTCAGCCAGCGTGCTGGTATCGCCCAGATCCTTGAGTTGATTGGCGGCAACTTTTTTCAAAATTCTGCGCATGATTTTGCCGCTGCGTGTTTTGGGAAGACCATCGGCCCATTGAATCTTGTCCGGCGTAGCAATGGGACCGATCAATGTACGGACATGAGCAACAAGCTCTTTCTTTAATTCATCGGATTTCGCCACTCCCGTTTTCAGGGTGACGTAGGCATAAATGCCCTGTCCTTTAATGTCATGCGGGAAACCGACAACCGCCGCTTCCGCAACCGCTTTATGAGCAACCAGGGCGCTTTCCACTTCTGCCGTGCCCATGCGATGGCCGGAAACATTGATGACGTCGTCGATCCGGCCGGTAATCTGATAATAGCCGTCCTTGTCGCGGCGGCAGCCGTCACCGGTTACATAATAGCCCGGGAACTGTTCAAAGTAAGTTTCCTGGAATCTCTTCGGATCGCCATAGACGCCGCGCATGATGCCGGGCCAGGGCCGTTTGATGCACAGCGCGCCGCTTGCTTCCGTCTCTGCAAATTCCTTTCCTTCATCGTCAACCAGCACCGGCTGAACGCCGAAGAAAGGCAAAGTCGCCATGCCGGGTTTGATGTCGATCGCGCCGGGCAGCGGAGTGATCAAAATACCGCCCGTTTCCGTCTGCCACCAGGTGTCCACAATGGGGCATTCGCCGCGGCCGATAACATTAAAATACCAGTTCCAGGCTTCGGGATTAATCGGTTCGCCGACTGTTCCCAGAATGCGCAGCGAGGAAATATTCGCCTTCTTTACAAAATCGTCACCTTCCTTGGCAATGGCGCGGATAGCGGTCGGCGCGGTGTAAAAGATCGTGACTTTGTATTTTTCCACGACCTGCCAGAAACGGCTGTAAGTCGGGTAATTGGGAACGCCTTCGAACATGACCGACGTGGCACCGTTGCAGAGCGGTCCGTAAACAATGTAGCTGTGACCGGTTACCCAGCCGATATCGGCGGTACACCAGTAAATATCTTCTTCGTGATAGTCAAAAACTATTTTATGGGTATAGGAGGCGTAGACCAGATAGCCGCCGGTTGTGTGCATGACGCCTTTGGGCTGTCCGGTGGACCCGGAAGTATAAAGAATGAAGAGCGGATCCTCCGCATCCATCCATACCGGTTCGCACTGGGCATTGACTTTCGCCATTTCTTCATGCCACCATTTGTCGCGCCCGGCGACCCAGGCGCATTTAATTTTATCACCGACGCGGTTGACGACAATGACCGTCTTTACGGAGGGGCTGGACTTTAAAGCCTCATCGGCTGTCGCTTTTTGGGGAACCGCTTTGTTGCCGCGGAAAGTTCCGTCGCACACGACCAAGAGCTTCGCACCGGAATTAACTATTCTGTCGCGCAGGGCGTCCGCGCTGAAACCGCCGAAAACGATACCGTGAATGGCGCCGATGCGCGAGCAGGCCAGCATGGCAATAGCCAGTTCGGGGACCATCGGCATATAAAGGCAAACACGGTCGCCTTTTTGAATGCCATTGGCTTTGAGAACATTGGCAAATTTGCAAACTTGCTCATGCAGCATCTTATAGGTATAAGCTTTTTCCTCGCCGGGCTCGTTGCCTTCCCACTGAATAGCTACTTTATTGCCGCGGGTCTTCAGATGGCGGTCAAGACAATTATAGGAAACATTCAATTTGCCGCCTTCAAAAAATTTAACAAAGATCGGACCTTTTTTCACATCAAAATTATAGTCCTGCACCTTATCCCATTTTTTGAACCATTCGACCTGTTTTTCGGCTACTTCCGCCCAGAAAGCGTCTGACTGCTCAATCGATTTTTTCCACAGCTGATCGTACGCTGCTCTGCCACTGACGAAGGCCGTCTTCTTCACTTTTTCCGGCACCGGATAGACTTCCTTCAACTGAACTTTTGCATCGGCCATGTTAATTCTACCTCCCTTTTTAATTTTATGACTTTAAACGTCCGTACAACGTTTTTATCCTTTGGAAAAACCGGTTTCCGAGCCATCTGCACCCGCTTTCGCAATACAGTCGCGACAAGCCTGAACAGAAGTCACTCTTTGACCATTAGTCATTTTTCCCCCCGTTTTGACGTACCCTAATATCATCTTGATGTCAAGAAATATTTAAATTTTATGAATTTCTTAATCTTTTCAAGATATTGAATCATCCGCAACCCGGCCGCCGCAACGCTTTCGCCCATCCCGGCAGTGCAGGGCTTTGATATAACAAGACGCTTTGCCCGCAAGCTGTTTTCGCAGCAGGAACAAGCGGTCCGCCCGCACAAAAAGCTCCGGCGCCGCCGGCTTGCAGCTCAATGGCCCTGTACGGCGATTTGCGGGGGACGCGGAATAATTTACCATAGCCGAAACTAATCGCCGCGGCAAAGTGTGTTCTTATTACCACACCAAACGGCAGGCCGGGAAATTTTTCCCCCGATAAGGCAGCTCACTTTTAAGCAGAAAGCAAGGCGATGTTATTATGGAAGGTTAATCCGCCTTATCCTTCTTTTATGTTAATCACTGAAATATTAAATACTTACGCTGAAAGAATCAATTGCCTGCCGTTCATCGCCGCTGCTGTTCAACCCGGCGGCAGCGGCACGGCACAAGTATTGCTTGAAGGTTTTTCAACAATATAAGCGCCGCAGCGGCGGTTGAGAAAAACCTTGACAAGCTTTTCTACCGGTGTTAGCTACCTCGTGGTTAAGTCTGTCTTCCGTTTTAGTCTAACGAAGGCGGATTTGTTGTTGATGAGAGGTGGCCGTTAAAAAATGCCCGTTTTTTAACGGCTAAAAATGAAACCAAATATTTTTAGGAGGAAAAAATGAAGAGATTTTGGTTGGTTTTGTTGTCACTGGGGCTGATTATGGCCTTCAGTGCATCGGCCTTCGCGGTCGATGTGAAGTTCAGCGGCTCCTATTACGCCGCTGGTATGTACATGAACCGTCCGACGTTGGACGGCTCGGCCATTCAGGACGGTGCTTCGTCCGCCTTTTATTTCCAGAGACTGCGCGTACAGACCGATTTCGTCGTCGCTCCGGGCCTGACCTTGATCACCCGCTTCGACGCTCTGGAAAGAGTATGGGGCGCGGCAAGAACAGCTCCCGGTGCTGTAGCCCAGGCTAATTCGTTCGGCACCGTGGCGGAAAATGAAAATATCGCTTTTGACTATGCCTATGTCAAATACGATACACCTTACGGCTCCTTCCGCGCGGGCGCAATGCCCGGCGGCACCTGGGGCACGGTTTTCGGCGATACTTCTGATCCCCGCTGGAGATTGTATTACATGTCGCCGTCGTTGAGCGGCCTGCAGCTCTTAGCTATTGCTGAAAAGAATACAGAATCTACCTACGGCAGCACATCAACAGTTGCTGACGACGACCAGGATACTTACTATCTGGCTGGTATATACAGCAGCAAGATGCTCACCGCTGGTTTGCTGTATGCTTATCGCGTAAACGCCGCTACAAGGGCAACGGCTGTAAATGGCCCCAAAGGCAAATTCCATTTCATTTATCCTTACGCCATTGTCAATCTCGGCCCCTTAAAAGTCCAGGCTGAAGTTAATTATCATTTCGGCAAAACAGAGTATGATACTGCTGGCGTAGCTGATGTGGACTTAGACGCCTTGGCCGCTTGGGTGGATGCCACAGCCACTTTCGGCCCGGTTTATGTCGGTGCCACCTTTGCCTATGTTAGCGGTGATGATCCCAATACTACCGATAAAACCGAATCTTATTCAACCGGCGGCTTAGATTACAGCCCGACGCTGATTATGTGGAATGAAGACCGCGCCAGATGGTTCGGTGCCGTTTCATCAGGAGCGGCGGGAGCAGCAAGAGGCTTTGGGACATCTGGATTGGCCAATGCCTATTTCTATCAGTTGAGAGCCGGTGTCAAACCGACCGAAAAACTGGATGTTTGCCTTGCTTTATCTTACATGCAGGCAGACCAGACAGCCGCGGTAGGTGCTAATGTCGACGATAATATGGGCTATGAAATCGATTTAACCGGTACCTACAAGATCACCAACAACCTGTCCTATATGCTGGGCTTCGGTTACCTGATCACCGGTGATTACTTCAAAGGCGCGAACCAGGCTAAAGAAGTTGAAAACGACTACATGGTCATCAACAAGCTGACTCTTACCTTCTAAGAGTACGGTCGTTTAGCGTTTAAATTAAATCCCCGGAAGAACGGGCATAAATTCTTCCGGGGATTTTTTTGCGCTTGAACGCCGGGACAAAAGGAATCAGGTTTCGCCGTTTATGTGGCGGCGCGGCTTAAAACGAATAATTTCTCTGCAGCAGGATGGAGGCGTCAACGCTCTGGACATCCGGGCAGCCGGTCAGCGTCATGGCCCGCTGCAGCTGTTCCGTCATTTCCCTGATCATATCCGTTACGCCGGCGGCGCCGCCGGCAATCGCCCCCCATAAAATCGCCTGCCCCACCAGGACACCGTCAGCCCCCAGGGCCAGCGCCTTCAAAACGTCACTGCCCAAAAGGAATCCGCCGTCGGCAAGAACGGTTGTTTTTTTGCCGACGACAGCGCGCATGCGGGGCAGCACTTCCAGCGCATGCACACAATAATCCAGCACCATGGCCCGGTGGTTGGAAACAACGATGGCGTCGGCACCTATTTTCAATGCTTTTTCCGCATCGTCCTCGTGCAGGACGCCCTTGACGATGAACGGCAGCCGCGTCGCCCGGCGCAGGTCGGTAAGCTCGGCACAGGAAAGCGGCGCCATTTCGCCGGCAAAAAACTGTTTATGCCCCGCCTTGTTCCCCAGACCGAAATCGATATCGGTGCCTACGGCTACGGCGCCCAGTTTTTCCGCCTCCTGCAGCTCGGCAAACATTTTCCGGCGGTCCCGGAAAGGCTTGACAATGCGATAAGTGGGAACGCCGACTTTCATGACTTCGGCAAAAGCATCCGCACCGGCAATGCCGACGCCCATCAGGGAAGCAGCTTCTTTCATCCCCGCCGCCCAGCAGACAAGCGGCGCCGTCAGTTCTTTCACGCCCGGGTTGGACATGGCGCCGGCGATGATCGGCGTCGCCAGCCGCTGGCCGAAAAGCTCAGTGGCGGTATCCGCAGGCCGGGCGTCAATCGTCCGCAGTTTCAAGCCGATGGTCTTGAAAAATTCATAATTGGTTACACGGGTATAACCGGTTTCCGTCCCATAGGCGGACCAGCGCTCGAAAATCCCCTGTTCCCTCATTTTCTTTTCCGCCGCCGCCAGCAGCTCATCATACTTCATCGTCCAATCCCCTTTAAGTAGCTAGTCAAGATGCCCGGCAATGAAAAAGCAGGGCGCAAATTTAATGCAAATTATTCAGCG
>CAYYBK010000106.1:2426-6716 GCA_964470015.1 uncultured Syntrophales bacterium | reverse complement strand
CGAAAAATCATTTAAGGCTCTGGAGGAAAAACTGCAGGCAATGGCCAAAGAAGGCATTCTGCCGAAAGAAGTCAAGGAAAATTACGCCATCTGGTTGAAAATTTTAGAAGGGCATTACATGAAGCTCTTCCAGTCAAAAGATTATACGGACGCGCTGCACGATACACTGGAGAAAATGGAAGATTATCTCTTGGCCAAAGATGAGGCGATGCGTGATTTCCTACAATTTTTCCCCGTACCGACAAACAAAGATATGGACGAACTTTATAAAGAACTTCATCTGCTGAAAAAACGCGTTAAGGAACTGGAAAAAAACATTAAATCCGCTTGACCAAGGATTTGTATCAGGAGGCAAGCTCATGAAGCAAACTAAGATTCCCGTTGATCTCATATTGGAAAGCATGGCCAAAAGCGCTGAAGATGCCCAGAAACGTGTCTCCAAAGCGTCTGATGTGCTCCTTGGCGATCTCAACACCGCCCTGGCCACCACGCCTTACGAAGTAGTATATGAAGAGGATCGCGTTAAATTAAAGCATTACTTTCGTTCAGAAACAGCGGAAAACAAGCTGAAGATCCCGCTGCTCGTAATTTATGCCCTTATTAACCGGGAAACAATGCTGGATCTGCAGGCAGATCGGAGTGTTGTAAAAACTTTTCTCAGCGAAGGGATTGATCTTTACATGATGGACTGGGGATATCCCACCCGTAAAGACCGTTTTCTTACCATTGACGACCACGTAACCGGTTACATCAACAATGCCGTTGATTTCATAAGGGAAAAGCACGGTATTCCTAAAATTAATCTGATGGGCATCTGCATGGGGGGAAGCTTCTGTGTCATGTATTCGGCGCTCCATCCGGAAAAAATAAAAAATCTGGTTACAACGGTGACACCTACCAATTTTGATACGGAACAGGGGCTTTTACACGTCTGGATGAGGAATCTTGATGTGGACAAGATGATTCGTGCTTTCGGCAACATACCTGGCGATCTGATGAATTTAGGGTTTCTCCTCCTGAACCCGGCACGCCTGATTATTGACAAATACGTCGGTTTTTCGGAAAACATGGATAACAAAGACTTTGTGGAAAACTTCGTGCGCATGGAAAAATGGATTTTCGACAGCCCCGACGTCCCCGGGGAGACATTCCGCCAGTTTATTGATGATTGCTACAAAAAAAATCTTTTAATACAGAGCAAGATGTATCTGGGCGGCAAACGCGTCGATCTGAAAAAACTTACAATGCCGCTGCTTAATTTCTATGGAAAGTTTGATCACCTCGTTCCTCCGGAGGCCTGTGAAAAACTTGTAAAAACCGTAGGCAGTAAAGATGTGGAAGACATCTGCCTGGAAACCGGCCATATCGGAATTTACGTCAGCTCCAAAATCCAGCGGCAGTTCGCCCCCAAAATCGCCCAGTGGTTGAGAGAACGCGATCAGGAAGATATTATCGTCCGGCAGGCAAAGACGGCGCGCAATCTTCCCGCTGCCGCGGGAAGGCAGAAGCCGCCGGCAAAAGAATTGATTAAACCTTCCAGCCGGCGGCGCCGGCAGCCTGCAGCAAAAAGTAAATCGTCGCTGATGCAAAAAATTGCCGAAGCAATCTAAAATAAAGGGGAGACAAAAATGACCAAGAAAACAGATTATTTTCATAATTTAAGTGATCTGAGCAGGGAGTTTGGCACCACGAAGGATCAGAATCAGCTGTTGAACCTGATCGTCAATACGGCAGTTAAAACAATGCCAGCAAAAGCGGCGGTCATCTTTCTCATGGATGAAGAATCCTCATCCGCAGAAAAAAATGTGGCTGTAGCCCAGGCTGGTCTTTCCGCTAAATACATGCACGCCGGCCCCGGACATGCCGGCAAGATTACCGCTGAATTGCTGAAAGAAGGCTATATGTACTTCCGTGATGCGACAACCGATCCTCGGCTTCTGAATCATGAAATGAAAAAAGCGGAAGGCATCGGTTCCATTCTGACCGTGCCGGTAATGGTCAGGGGAAGACTGCTGGGCATTCTCAGTCTTTATACCAGTGAAATAAAAAAATTCAGTAAGGACGAAATAGAATTTCTTTCGATCCTGGCCGAGCAGGGCGGCATTGCCATTGAAAACGCCCAGCTGTTGCAGAAACTGCGCGATTATGCCCGGATTTTTTTGAAATTAGCCGCCAATGTCTCTTCCAGCCTCGACGTGAAAACGATTCTCCAGACTCTGACAGAGGATGTTGCCAAAAGTTTTGACGTCAAAGCGGCTTCCGTCAGGCTGCTGGACAAGAACAGCAATACGTTAAAACTCGTAGCAAGCTTCGGATTAAGCGAAAAATACCTCAACAAAGGGCCGATCTCGGCGGAAAAAAGTATTGCCATGGCCCTTGCGGGTGAACCGGTCGTTGTAAAAAATGCTTTTGCGGATGACGGTGTGCAATATCGAACCGAGAAAAAGGAAGAAGGAATCGTTTCTATATTATGCGTACCGATAAAATCACAGGAAGATGTAATCGGCGTTTTGCGTCTTTACACCGATAGGGAGAGAGATTTTACCGAGGATGAGATTCTTTTAGTTACGGCCCTCGCCTATCAAGGCGGAATGGCTATTCAGAATGCATGCCTGTATCTTAGTGCGCAGGACGATATTAAAGATTTGAAAGATAATATCTGGAGTTACAAAAGCTGGTTCTAAAAATGTTTTATGTTCCGCTTGCCGGATGTTTGTTGTTTGCAAAAAATAAATTTGGAGGGAGTTTTTATGATCACGGGAAAGAGCATCGAACAAATAAAAATTGGCGACGCCGCCGAGTTTGCCAAGACAGTAACGGAAACAGATATTTATTTGTATGCGGGCATCACCGGAGATTTTAATCCCGCCCACGTTAACGAGGCTTACGCCAAAAACACATTTTTCAAATCCAGAATAGCACATGGGATGCTGACGGCCGGTTTCATTTCCGCAATTCTGGCAAATCAGCTCCCCGGACCCGGGACGATTTATTTAAAACAGAGTTTGAGCTTCCTGGCCCCGGTCCGCATCGGCGATACCATAACCGGCCGCGTGGAAGTAGTGGAAATAATATCAGATAAAAACAGGATCCGGCTGAAAACCTTCTGCAGTAATCAGGATGGTGTTGTCGTACTGGACGGTGAAGCAGTTGTAAGTCCGCCGAAAGCTCCGAAAAAATAACGGGTAAAAAGATGCCGGCGGAAAAATCAGCCGGCATCTTTTATTTTCTTTTGGCGGTCTTGCCGTCTTTGTAATATTGATTAACCTGATCCAGCAACTTCTGGAATTGCTTCGTCTGGTTTTCCATGATTCGTGTTAAGTCATCCACCGCACGCTCCTGGTCAAGGGAATCTTTGTCTGTTTGATTTTTGCAATCCGTGATTATTTTTTCCTGCTCGGCGATTTTTTCCTTCAATGCTTCATTTTCTTTGACCAGCTTGAGATATTCCTCCCGGGAGACGACGTCAAATATATTCAGGTAGGCCTTGAAGAATTCCTGAAAAGCACTTACTGACTTTTGGGTCAGCTCCGCAATTTCTTCCGGTGTCATCTTTTCGCTGTTTGGCCACCCGGCGGCAGGAAAACCGGAAGCGGCCGGTGCGTTATCGGCAGAGGCACTCTGTCCGAAAATCTTTCTCACATCCTCCCAATATTGCCGGCTGCGCGCGGCGTTCAAAAAAGCATGCCCCCAGATCTCCAGTATTTCTTTCTCCATGAAATAACTCCTCTTCTCGGGAATTTATGCGGGATTCAACCTTTTTTCTCCAAATCAAGTTGATACCTGACCGGGCCGCGGTATCCCCTGCCGAAGCGCTTGTGCAAGGCATACTCCGAATCGGGGTGGGACCAGGTTGTTGCAATTGCCCCGTGTCCTTTGGGGAACGGGGAAACTTCGGCGTCAACAAAGTCTAGGGCCGCCAGCGTAGTATCCCTATCTACCAGATCATCGTCTTCGCCGTAGCATATGAGCCATTTTATACCACTTTCTTTCATTTTTTGGAAATTCAGTTCTTTGCCGAATAACTTAACGGGCAGCGTACCGTCTTTTGTTACCGGTATGGTATAAGAATCAAAACTCATCTGGGTAATAGCCATCGGCAGATCGATCCGGTCGTAAGTCAACCAATGCAAAAGAGCGGCGGCGGTCTTGTTAAGGCGAAAACTTCCTTCGGCGGCGCTCATATTCTTTACTGCAGCAAGGTCGCGGCTGAAGGTAACCAGCGGCGCTTCCTTTTCCATACTTTTTAATTTATAGACCCAGCTCATAACTTTTCCGTCAACAACACGG
>CAYYBK010000106.1:0-2416 GCA_964470015.1 uncultured Syntrophales bacterium | reverse complement strand
TGCCGTTGGGCAGCTCCTTGGAAGCATAGTGCAAATCGCGGAAGCGCAGTGGAATGTGCCGTAAATATTCAACCAGGGCTTTGCTTCTGGTACCGTCAATTGGTGCCACGCAGGTTATCAAATGATCCACCAGCCCGTCCAACTCACCGGTAAGGATATTGCAAACGCAAATAAAGCCACCCTGGCAAAATCCGTTCAGAGTAATCATTTTCTTGTGCCTCCGGCTGACGATTTCACAAAAATATTTCATGTCGCGAGTATCATCCTCGCCCGTCATCACCTGCAGAGCGGGATTCTCCTCAATGTTTTTCAGAATGCGGATATAAGTCGGAATGCCCTGATCGGCAAAGGCATGGGCATAACTTTTCTTTTCCGCGGGCAGAAACCCAAGAATGTTCGCACCTAAGACGTAGGGATGGACGATCATGATCGGTTTTGCCTCCGGTCGCACCCGAACATTTTTATTGCGGGAAAATACCTGATAAAGGCTGAAGCGGTCAGTTTCGGCAAGTTTCAGATAACCGCCGTCATCAAAATGAAACCCGAATTCCTTTTTGATATCCAGAACAGCCTGCGGGAAGGCTTTGGTTAAGTTATTGAGTATTTGGGCATTGCTTTTGGATACATCTTTGACATTTTTGCCATCAATGCTAAAAAGAAATTTTATGAAACCTTCCATAAACTTTTCCGCCTGATTTTTGTGAAAATCATGCAGCCAGGAAACGGAAGGGCCGAAGCTTTTCTGAACAATCTGCATATTGAACTTATACAGCTCAATATAATCATGCAGTGTTTCCAGCAGCGTTGTTTCTCTGACTTTTTCTTTTTCCCTCGTTAAAAAAGAACTCAATGACGTCCAGAACGGCGTGGTAAAATCATCGTAGTAAGAAAGAATACCCAGCCAGTATACCTGTTGGGCATTCAAGGAGTGCAGCAACGATTCCAAGAGATCGGATGGCAATTTCCCCGCTTTCTGCTGATAATCCGTTGCCGCATCTCTGCTCAAAGCATTTAATTTTTTCAGATACTCAATGTTCCTGTTTTCCATAAACCCTCTTTCGTCCTTGAAGACGACATAAATAAATTTCACGGCAAATTTTTTTATCAAAAATAAAAAAACCGAGCTGTTCGCCCCGCTGCTTCCAGCAGCGGGGCGAACAGTGTCGGTTTCGCTTGGGAGAGGATGAAAATTATTTGGCAGCAAAAAAAGCTTCCACCTTCTTGAAGCTTTCATCAGCTGCTGCTTTAAAATCATTGCGGCCTTTTTTATAGCTCTTAATCCAGTCCGCGACGGCTTTTTTACCTTCCTCCGGAATCAAGGTGTTCTGCTCAATAATAGCGTTGACCATTTTTTCCGTTTGATCCTGTAATACGGCCATTGCTTCAAAAGAATTGTCAAATGCCGCCTTGTTAAAATCAATCATCTGTTTTGCAATCTGTTTCGGTTCCATCTTTTTCCTCCAAATTTTTAATTGTTTTATTGTAACGGTATCAATCATCCCGGCAATCAGCTTAGGCTTTTTGAATACCGACCTTGCGCTCCGCAATAGCTTCTTCTCTGACAACGGCCGCAGCCTTGTCGGCGACTGCAGCTGCAGTTTGAATTGATTTATCCATAACTTCCACTATTGACAACTGCACCTGATCCGCAATATTCCGCAAAGACCGGTCAGCTTTTTCCATAAAAATGTAAACAGACAATCCGGCGGCATTGGCTGTATCGACAAAAATGCCTTCTACAACCTGAAAATTATCGTTCAGCAATTCCTTGAAATCAAGACGGCGTTTTTTGTCCGCTTCTATCCATTCCATAATTATTTCCTTGCCTTTTGCGGGAAAGAAGTCCGCCTTTCCGAGGAGCTGCCCGATTATTTTTTCGGAATGGTTCTGCAATAAATCAATGTTATCAAATGCGTTATCAAAAACGGTCCTGTAAAAATCGATGATTTGTTTGGTTACCATTCTGGGATTCATTACCATCACCTTTTACTTCTTTTTTGTTCCTTTTGTCTTCGGTACGGTTTCGGCGGCAGCAAAATATTCTTCGACTTTTTTATAATTTTTGTCCGCTGCATTTTTTAAGTCGATGCGCCCTTTTTTATAAATATTAACCCATTCCTTAATTAATTCCTTGCCTTCCTGCGGCAGCCAAGTCGACTGTAGCAATAAAGTGTCGACCATTTTTTCCGTTTGCTCCTGCAAAATAGTCAGCGAATTAAAGGTATTGTCAAACGTTGACTTGTGAAATTCAATAAACTGCCTGCCGATTACTTTGTTGTCCATTTTCTGTTTCCCCCTTTTTTATTGTGTTGCTGGCCGTATTATAGCGATTAAATTTATTCTGTCAATAGAAAAATGTTGCATTGCAAAAAAATAATTAGAAATTATTCATACACCTGTCAATATTAAATGACTA
>CAYYBK010000105.1:0-6837 GCA_964470015.1 uncultured Syntrophales bacterium | reverse complement strand
TACGGCAATGGTCTTTAAATCAAACCCTGCACGGGCACCGATTTTTGCGGCAATTTCATTCTCAATGAATACTTCAACCCCTTTCGCCGCCAGCCATTCTTTCAGCGCCCCGGCATACTCGGCGATTTTCTCCTTTTCCGTATTGGCAACAATGCCAACTTTCCTGATTTTCATAGCTTTACACTCCAAAACATGAAGCTCCCTAACATAAAAAAAAGCCGCTGTCTATTGATAAATATCGCGTCGCTTAATGGGAAACTGATTGATTCTCAAGGCAATTCGGCGGATAAATTCTTGACATAATCCCGCCGGATAAGATAGCATATTTGCAGTGGGGTGCTGATTATGGGATTACTAAAGGGAAACTTTACTTTCGCGCGTTTTCAAGTGGAAGGTCAACTGCCGTCTTCATTTTTAAATTTTATCAACAACCGTATTAAAACCCATTCTTTCCGGGAAATGCCTAAATCAACCGAAGAAAAAAGATTAGGCTGGGTTTCGGTGACTGATGTGCTGGATGCCGACTTTGCAAAATCAGATTATGTGCTGGGCGATTATCTAATTTTTTCCCTGCGCATTGACCGCAAAGTAATTCCGCCGAAACTGATGAAAATTAAAATCATGGAGGAGGAACGGCAATTTCTTGTCCAAAGCGGAAAAAGCAGGATTAATAAGCAACTAGCCGACGGCATTAAAGATAAAGTAAAAACGGAACTGTTGTCGAGAACCGATCCGGTACCCTCTTTTTATGATGTTTGCTGGGCCCTGGGTGAAAATAAAGTTTACTTTTCCTCGCTTTCCGATAAGGTCGTGGATGATTTTGTCGATCTATTCAAAAAAACTTTTTCACTGAATCTGGCCCGTGTTTCGCCGCAAAATAACGGCATCTTCAGGCAAAAGAACATCGCAGAGATTGACAAAAAACAAGATGCTTCTCTCGCCGGCCGGGAATTCATGACCTGGCTTTGGTTTAAATCGGAGGAGCGCAACGGCAGAATAAGTATGCCTTCGAACCAGGAGGCCGAGCTCAACTTTTTAAAAAAAGTAGTTTTGGAGGCCGGCGAAGGAGAATATGCTCAGGGCGTCGTTTGTCACGGCATCCATGCCGAACTGAAAGAAGGCAAGGAGGCAATTCGTCAAGGCAAGAAAGTCAAAGAAGCGGTAATCAAACTCATTCATGATCAAAATGATTGGGAATTTACTTTGAAAGCCGATACTTTCGATTTCCAGTCGCTGAAACTTCCGGCAATGGCATGGCAGGAAACACAGGAAGATTCTTCCGGAAAAATGCTGGAACGCATTTACCTGATCGAAAACGCCGCCAAACTGATTGATCAGCTATATGCTTTTTTTCTGGAAATCCGATATTCGCCGCAATGGGAACCGCAAATAAAGTCCATGGCTAAATGGCTGCAGTAGTATACCGGACAGGGGAAGTTAAATAATGCTGCAAAATGTTATAGCATTCTGCGGAGACGCAAACCGAAATAATCATGGTGAAACGCATTGATTACGTGCGTAAGTCCTTGACACCGCAAAAGGCGATGCGTTTAATAATACTGGATCGTTGTTGAAGGAAAGCTGCTCAAAACATTCAAAAGGAGGTTACTTTATGGATCAGAAACAGATAGCAAGACAAATGATGGAATTTAACAAAACGGCTTTTGACAATACCTTTAATGCGATGATTATTTTGCAGGATCAAACGGAAAAACTTTTTTCTCGTTTTTTAGAAAAAACCCCCTGGTTCCCGGAAGAAGGTAAAAAAGCCATAAATGAATGGATTAAATCATATAAAAAAGGCCGCGAAGACTTCAAAACCGCCGTCGACGACAACTACAAAAAAGTAGCCGATTACTTTGCCAAAGCGGAAAAAGAAACAGCGTCAAAAAACACAAACAAATAATAAATCCGATAAAACACCATTAAGGAGGAGAAAATGGACCCCAAACAGATAGCCAAACAAATGATCACTTTTAATAAGACTGCTTTTGACAATAATTTTAACGCCATGAAAGTTTTGCATGAGCAGACGGAACGAATTATCAACAAATTTTGGGAAAAATCGCCGATGTTTCCCGAAGAAGGCAAGAAAGCGATCTCCGAATGGATGAAGGCCTACAAAAAAGGCTGCGAAGATTATAAAAACATGGTGGATGAAAACTTTAAAAAAGTTGAAGATTTTTTTAACGAAAACAAATAGTTATTGTCTTTTACCGGCGATTGCCGAAAATTTCGTTTCTTTCAAGAAGAACAGAGGGGGAAGTGTACCTCCTCGATTTCTCAATATTTCAGAAAAACTCATCCTGTGAAGGAGTTGTTTTCATGACCCATCCCAAGCTGGTGGAATCAATGCTCCGTCCGGATTTTTATCCGCATCATCCGGACGCCGTCGAACTTGTGCAGACTCACATTTCTTACGTTTTTATCGCCGGTGATATCGTTTACAAGATTAAAAAACCGGTTGATTTCGGTTTTCTCGATTTTACGGACATCGCGAAAAGAAAGTTTTATTGTGAGGAAGAATTGCGCTTGAATAAGCGTCTTGCACCAAGCATCTACCTAGACATCGCGCCGATAACGGAGGATGCCGCAGGCAATATAAGTCTCACTCGCGGAGAAAAGATCATTGACTATGCCGTACGGATGAAGAAGCTGCCGCTGGACAAGATGTTAAAAACATTACTGGCGCGAGGGCAGGCCGATGAAAAGATCATGGACGCGGTGGCCGATAAGGTTTCCTCTTTTCACAAGGCGGCGGAAACGGGCGGCCGTATCGACGAAACAGGCGGTATTGCCACCATCCGCTGCAATCACGAGGAAAATTTTGTCCAGACTTCTAAATATATTGATATTACCATCCCCGAGTACCAGTACAGATTTATCAAAAAATACGCGGAAACATTTCTGCGCACCGAAAAACATCTTTTCGAAAAAAGGGTTGCCGGACATAAAATCCGCGACTGTCACGGCGATCTGCACCTGGAGCACATCTGTATCGCCGATGAAATAATTATTTTCGACTGTATTGAATTTAACGAAAGATTCCGTTTCAGTGATATTGCCGCCGAGGTTGCTTTTCTGACGATGGATCTCGATTTCAACGGCTACGCGGAGCAGGCGGAAGCGTTTGTCAAATCCTACATCCGCTATTCCGGTGACAGCGATCTTAATACCTTACTCAACTTTTACCGCTGTTACTATGCTTACGTGCGCGGAAAAGTCATCAGTTTCCGTCTTGATCAGAAAGAAATGCCGGCAGGCGAACGTGCGGCCGTTATCAATGCGGCCGGACGCTATTTCGACCTGGCCTGCACATATGCCGCACGACTGGAAAAACCCGTTCTGATTCTAACCGCGGGGCTCATGGGCAGCGGGAAAAGTTATCAGGCGCGCCATTTAGCGGCACGCCTCGGAGCACAAATAATTCGCACCGATGTTCTCCGCAAAACATTGCTTAATATCAAACCGACTGAACAGCATTATGTCGGGTTCAGCCATGGTATCTATTCCCCCGATATTTCCCGCCGCACTTACGACAAGGCATATGAAATGGCCGCTTCCTGCATCGAGAGCGGCTTATCCGTGATTATCGATGCATCTTTCAAGAAAAGCAGCGAACGTGAAAAAGCAATAAAACTGGCCCGGAAGCTTAATGTCCCCTGTTATTTGGTGGAATGCATATGCCGCGAAGAAATAGTTAAAAAGAGACTGGATAAGCGGGTACAGGATAAGAATAACGCCTCCGACGGCCGCTGGGAAATATTTCTGGAACAGAAAAACGACTTTGATGAAATAAAGGAGTTCCCCGCCGGGAGTTATTTCCGTATGGATACGACGGACAATCAGGAATTTGCCCGTCACGAAATTATCGGAAAAATAAAGTTTCGCAATGAATAAAAAACGGTTTTATACTGGCTTGATTGCTTATTTGCCGGACGGAACCATATCGGCACACATGTTTTGAAACCAGGATAAAACAGCGACGGCAGACAGTATTTATTGCTTTGCGGATTTCTGTTTCTGTCTTTCCTCGGCGATTTTATTCAATCTTTCTTCATCGGCGATCTTTCTTTTCGTCTCCCCGATGTAGTAATCAACTTTATAATCGAGACCGATGTTGGCATAATTACGTGTGATCGTTTCAAACCTGAATAAAGCCGCCTTGTATTGCTTTTGCCGGAAATAGAATCTCCCGATATAAAATTCATGTTCGGCAAGCTCCTGTTTGCATTCCCGCAACAATTTTTCGGCCGCTATGGAAAACTTGCTTTCCGTAAAGCGGGCAATCAGCCGTTCGAATTCTTTTCTTGCCTTTATCGTTTCCGTCTGATCGCGGTCGATGGTTCCCTTCATATTGTAATGACACATCCCCATCTGATAAAGAACATAAGGTATATTCTCGTTGTTCGGATGCATATTGAGGAATTCGCTGTAGGCACTCTCCGCCTCGATATATTCCTTGTCGGTGAAATAGGAGTCCGCGATGCCCATTTCGGCAAGGATAGCCAGATCATGCAAGGGATGCTCATCCTTGAGTCTGGTAAAGAATTCCCGCGCCTTTTTGTAATTGCCGTCCTGAAATTCAGCGGAACCCCGCAGATAAAGAGCTTCCGGCACATTTTTTACCAGTTGTTCCTTCTTAAAAAAAGATAACACTGAGGAGAACGAACAACCGCTTAAACAAAACAGCGTCACCAAAGCGCAGACGACTACTTTAATCTTGATCTTACCCGCCGCCATTCAGTTTACAAACCTTTTTTGATTAAATCTTCCAGTTTTTCTTTGGGAACAAGGCCGACGATGGAATCAAGAACCTTCCCGTCTCTAAAAAGCATAACAGTCGGAATGCTGCGCACTTTGTAAGTGAGAGCCGTCTTCTGACTGTCGTCGACATTCAACTTCATCACTTTGACGCTGTCCTGAAATTGCTCCGCCAAAGCTTCCACTATCGGCCCGATAGCCTTACAAGGTCCGCACCAGGGAGCCCAGAAATCAACCAGCACCGGCTTGCTGCTTTGCAGTACTTCTTCTGTAAAATTATTGTCGGTGGCAGCGGTTACATTTTGATTGACCATTATGCGTATTCTCCTTTTTTGTTTGTTTTATGACATACCGGCGGGAAAAAAGTCAATCGCTATTTGGGCGGTACTTTTTAATTGCTAATTGGCCATTTGTTTTATATGCAGAAAGCAGAAATATTATTCGCCGCAGGGGGAATTCATGAGCGTTCTGGGAGTTATTTCCGGCACGATAATTGTGGAAAGAAGTGATCTGCTGAAAAATTGCCGTACCGTCCGGATGGAAAACAATTTCGGCACGACATTGGCCTTTGTCGCCGACAACATTGCCCTCATCCCCCGGCACGGTAATGACCCGCAGGAGCATATATTGCCGCATGCGATTAATTACCGGGCTAATTTAAAGGCGCTCCTGGATCTCGGTGCGCAGGAAGTAATCGGCATAAACTCCACGGGTTCGCTCAGAAAAGACTTGCATCCCGGCTTGCTTGTCGTCCCGGATGATTTTATTAGCATGACCGCCACTTCCAGCATCCACCAAAATAAAGCTGTCCATATCACCCCTTCCTTGAACGAAAATGTCCGGCAGAAACTGATCAAGGCCGCCCGGGAATGCCGGATAACGGTTATAGAAAGAGGCATTTACTGGCAAACACCGGGGCCACGGCTGGAAACAAAAGCAGAAACGCGCATGATGGCGGATTATGCCGATATTGTCGGGATGACAATGGCCAATGAAGCTGTAGTTGCGCTGGAGATGGGTCTGCCTTACGCATCAGTCTGTTCCATTGACAATTTCGGCAACGGTTTGACGGAAAAACCGCTGACCATGGAAGAAATCGTCGCCGGCGCCTGGAAAAACACCGATTTAATGATCCGTATTTTGCGAAGTTATCTGGAAATGAATTTTCAAAACGCACCCAGCTGACATGGTTTGATCTTGATTTGCATCTTTTCACAGGCCGCGGATACTTTCATGCGCGGCAAATTCCATTTTCGGGCAATTTCCCAAGCGGCAGCACAAGGCAGGCGGCCATTGACAAGCCCGTTTTTAATTTCTTTTTGCAACGAGGAGGCAACTTCCACCGCCGCGTAGACAATTTTCTTCTGTGAGCCATAACCAAAAAGGCCCAGCTGACATTCGACGATGCTGATATTCAAAAGGTCCAGGGCTTCGCCGATCTCGGCGAAGGATGCTTTTCCGGCAAAGGCGACTGCTTCCGCCGCCGCGCAACTGATTTTGTTATCTTTAACCTTTTCCGCAATACCTTGCTGCAGGATACCGGCAATGATAGTTTTACCGGAATGTTTTTGAAAAAATTTGCCTTTATCAGCACGCGTCATAATCTGTTTCCGCTCCCATTTAAAAGAGAAAGAAAAACTGCCGGCACGCCGGAATTGACTCCGGACCAGATTCAAAAGCCTTTCTACCTGCTATTTAGAACCGCATGAAGGCTCGATTGCCGAAAGGGCCTGCGTATCCAGCGTCTGGAATCCATTTTTTTCCAGGACTTTTTCCGCCTTTTCCATCTGATCAACATCTACTACAAAGACCGCCTTTTGGCTGCTTTCCAGAACAAACCCATAGGCATTGTTAATGTTAATTTCCTCTTTCAGCAGCAATTGGGTAAGTTTGTCCAAACCGCCCGGTTTGTCCGGAATAAGGACAGCCAATACTCGACGCAGGTGCACGGTCATTCCCGCCCCGGTCAGCACCGCTTCCGCTCTTTGGGGATCATCGACAATCAGACTGATGACACCAAAGGTATCCGACGTCGATATCGTCGTTGCCCTGATACTGATATTCTCCCGGGCC